>JBAXDX010000034.1:0-27280 GCA_037140715.1 Ignavibacteria bacterium | reverse complement strand
ATGACATGTCCTGCACCTGCAGGATGGGTAAAAAGACTCTCTATGACCCAATCCGTAAGTGCGGATTGACCCGTTTAAGGCTCTATGACATACTTTGCACCTGGCCATTGACCCGTTGAAGGCTTTATGACATACTTTGCACCTGGCCAGTATGTCATGGAAATTTATTCCGCCCGCTTACTATTTGCCGGACAGCCGGAATAATCCTTTTTTTGCCTGTCTGCCTTTCATCTTTTTAATCATAATCATAATCTTACTCATTTTCTTTTAAGCGGGTAAGATTATGATTAAGATTATGAGTAAGAGAAGCGCAGAGAACTATTCAAGGCTGGCATTAAGGAGATAATCAAACAAAAGCCTTACGCCGAAGCCTGTCATATACTTTTGAGTATAATGAGTAAGATCATTAGGCATCGCCGGACCGGCAATATCGATATGAGCATAGGGTATATTCTTATCTACAAAGTATTCCAGGAATTTTGCCGCTGAGACAGCACCGCCACCCCGCTTGCCAACGTTCTTAACATCGGCAACATCACTTTTAATCAGCTTCTTAAACTCATCATTTACCGGCATAGGCCAGACAATCTCATAAGTATTCTTCCCTGCTATGGACAACTTATCTGAAAGCTGCTGATTTTTGGTAAATAACCCGGCAATATACTCGCCAAGGGCAACCACGCAGGCTCCGGTCAGCGTTGCAATGTCAATAATTGCATCAGGTTTCTCTTTCGAAGCAATCTCAAGGGCATCAGCAAGAATTATTCTGCCTTCGGCATCGGTATTATCCACTTCGATAGACTTACCTGAAGAAGTAAATACAATATCTCCCGGTTTCATCGACTTACCCGATGGCATATTTTCGACTGCGGGGATTATTCCCATAACTTCTATTGGCAGTTTAGCCTTGGCCGCAGCCATTATGACTCCGATTACCGCCGCGGCACCGCTCATATCGGCTTTCATCTCACTCATTCCCGAAGCGGGCTTAATCGAAATACCACCGGAATCAAATGTTACACCTTTACCAACAAGCACAATCTTCTTTTTGCTCTGCGCCGGATTGTAACTTAGTTTAATAAGGCGCGGAGGATTATCACTTCCCTTTGCAACGGCAAGAATACCGCCATATTTCAGCTTTTCAATCTCTTTTTCAGTAAAAATCTGGCATTTTACACCAAGCGGAGAAAGTTCCTTCTTTGCAATGCGTGCCAGTTCAACAGGTGTCAGAATTGAGGATGGTTCGTTTGCCAGTCTGCGGGCAAGTATTACCCCATCCATCACAAATGAAGAGACTTCTACAGCCTTTTTTATGAACCTGCTTTTGCCGATTAACGTAACAGTAAGCTTCTTCTCTGCCTTTTTGTCGCTCTTATAACCAAATGAATAATTACCGTAGATTAAACCTTCGCATATAGACTGATAAAAGTACTGCTCATCTTTCAGATAAGGGGTAAAGAGTTTGAAGTCAGGAGTCATGATTATGAGATTAGCTGTTTCCTCGTTCTCAAGCGTTGGAAGAAAAGCCGACAGGTAATTCCTGAAAAAGTCTGAGGAGAAATCTTCGTTCAGCTTATACTTTTTAACGATAATAAGAGCTTCATCAGGTTTGGAGACATAAAATCTGACATCATTATTCTTACCATTGACAAAACTTTTCTCCTGTATGGCAGTTAATGAATAATTATGCCTGCCGGTAATTACCCGGAGGTTATGCGTGAAGGATTCATCCTCAGGGATGAAATATAAAAAGGCATTTTTTTTCAATGCGGAGAAGTTTTCACCGCCAAATTTAATCTTTAGACTGTACATTTGTTCCTCTGTTTTCCCTGACAGGTTTATTTTCTTCCCCGCTGGGGATAAAAATTATACTCTGTTAGCAGAAATGAAGTCGATAAGCGCGTAAAAGGATTTTTTTTCATGGGCTGACAGGTCTGCCTCAACCGAACTGACGGCAATCGAAAGCCATCTTGTATTGAGATTCCTGCGTGCTATAAGTATTTCTTTCTTGTATGATTTCATATCGGCAAAGACAACATCATAAAACTTTACAGCTGCCTTTACGCTGATAAGACTGTGTAGTGTGTTATTGTTACACAGATTGATTAAGTCGCTTACGTAATCGTGGTTACTCCCGCAGATATCAATTGCGTAAAGTCCGGCTTGTTTAATATATTCAATTTTGTTCAATACTTTCAGGTTATTGTCTGTGGCGATATGAATTAACCGTTCGAGATTTCTGTTGATATCAAATTTTTTAGTCTGAGCTTCTGAAAAAGATGTGTTAATAGCCCGTTGAATGGTCGAGTCGATGTTAGACTTTGCTTTTTCAATTTCTTCCTTTGGAAGAGTAACATCCCGTGAAATTCTAATTACCTCGTTGTATTCCCCTTCATTTATAAACTGTTCAAGAGTCTTCTTTTCCTCCTGCTTAGGCTTTGGTTTATTTCCCCGGGACATCATGCCACCTGCACCGCCCGCTTTCGCCTGAGACAATGCAACACCAACGTACTCTTTAGTTTTTTCATCAAGAGTAACGAGCCGGATTTGATTAAACGTCAGCTTTTCAACCAGCAGTTTATAACGGTCTTTATCAATCTTAAAACTTACTAAAATATCATCGCCAATTCTGCCGTATTTAAATTGCGTAACAACCAGATTAGGTATCTTATCAGACAAAGCATCAATAATATCTTTAACTGTTTGTACCTGTCTGTCATTCACAAGGGCATTTATTGTTTCCAGTTCCATATAGTATTTCTTTTTATTAATGAATACTGTTTGTAAAGTTATAAAGTTTACAGAACCATCATACATTATCAATACTAAAGATGTTTTTTTTAGGAAGTTAAATGATATTTAATACCTGCTTACAGATATTTTTCAGCCGTTTTGATAATAAGCCCTGCGTAATCCTGAAGACTGGCGTTAAAAAGCCTCGTGCCGGAGGCATTAATATGTCCGCCACCACCAAATTCCGCAGCAAGTTTATTAACAGGAATAGTACCTTTGCTTCTGAAGCTGACTTTTATACCGTCAGTAAGCTCAAAGAATAAAATGCCAATCTTAACTCCTTTGATTGAGAGGCAAAAATTAACAAAGCCATCAACCTCTGCCTCCTCAGCACCTGACATCCCGAGAATCTCCCGCGTAATTATTATATAAGCAATCTCACCTGTCGAATTCATCCTGATGGTTGAGAGAGATTCACCTAAAAGTCTTATTTTACTATACCGGCTTTCATCAAAAATTCTATTATACACATCGTTAGGATTAACGCCGATATCAATTAGCTCGGCGCATATTCTATGGATTTCACTTGTCGTACTGTGAAAGCGAAATGAGCCTGTATCTGTCATTATAGCTGCATATATGGGAACAGCAATATTTAAACATAGTTCCACAACAGCAGTTTTTTTGATAAAGTCAAAAATAACATGCCCTGTTGCGGCATAATTGACATCAAAGTAGTAATTATCAGCAAATTCGGCGGGGTTCTGATGATGATCGATGCATACTTTTAGCTTTCGGCATTCGGAAAAGACAGTCTCCATTCCAACTGTTCTTTTAAGATTATTAAAGTCTAAGGCTACGAGCACATCAACTTCATTAAATAACTTATCATGCTTTTCATTTTCATATATTTCAATGATGTTGTCTTTATCAAGAAAAGCAAGATTATACGGAGTGCCACTATGGTTAATGATGTAAACAGTCTTGCCAAGCTTTTTCAAAAGCATGTAAAAAGCAATTTCAGAACCAATGGCATCAGCATCAGGGTTCACATGAGTTGTAAGAAGGAAGGAATTATTTTCCCTGACAATCTTATCAAGAGTAGAAAAATCAATCATTTAATTAATAGAGAGAAAGACGGAGACAGAGGTCTCCGCCTTTAAGTGATATGTTAGAAATATTTACCGGACTTCCCAGGTATTACCGCTGAAGAGAAATTTTTCCAAGTCTCCTGTGCCGCGTTTTCCCTGTATAGATTTTATCTGGTTTTCCATGTCATCATTGTAAGTAGGCTTAAAAATCTGACGGAATATGCCTATCGGAGTGGGGAATTCGGGGGAATTGCTCATCTGACCAAGCATGTATGAGAGTACAACACTTGTGTCAGACTCATTATGAACGAGTAAATCATTAATTGAATGAGTTCCGCCTTCGCCAACTGATACAACTTTAGGAGTTGTACCGTCAATGATAATTCCCTTATCCTTATTTTTCCCGAATACCATTGGCCTGCCATGTTCGAGGACGAGGACGTTATCATCCTTAGTTTCTTTCTCAGTCATGAGTGAATAAGCGCCGTCGTTAAATATATTACAGTTCTGATAAATTTCGATAAATGCCGTCCCCTTATGACCGGCAGCTCTCTTAAGTACAGTCTGAAGATGTTTTGGATCCCTGTCGATAGAACGGGCTACAAAACTTGCTTCCGAACCGAGAGCAAGCGTAACAGGGTTAAACGGATAATCGATACTGCCATAAGGTGTGCTCTTTGTAACCTTGCCTTTCTCTGAAGTCGGCGAATACTGGCCTTTGGTCAGTCCATAAATTCTGTTATTAAACAGGAGTATCTTAAGATCGATATTCTTTCTGCAGGTATGGATGAAATGATTACCTCCGATTGAAAGCAAATCACCATCACCCGTTGCCACCCATACCGAGAGATCCGGATTAGCAAGCTTAACGCCCGTAGCAATTGCCGCGGCTCTGCCATGAATTGTATGAAATCCATAAGTATTCATATAATAAGGGAAGCGGCTTGAGCAACCGATGCCGGATATCCAAACAATCTTCTCCTTTGGAATTCCAAGTTCTGGTAATATCCTCTGAGTCTGTGCTAAAATTGAATAATCACCACAGCCAGGGCACCATCTTACATCCTGATCAGTAATAAAATCTTTAGCCGTTAGTTTTACTTCTTTTTGTTCTATATTATTTGTCATTAGTTATTTTCTCCTCCAAGTATGCTAAGAATCTTCTTTTCAATTTCCGATGCTTTAAAAGGCAGTCCTTTAATTTTTGTTAACGACTGAACAGGTACAAGGTATTCGCTTCTTAAAAGTTTTGTGAGCTGACCAAGGTTCAGTTCAGGAATAAGCACAGTCTTAAAGCTCTTCAGAACTTTCTCAGTATTCTTTGGGAACGGATTTAAGTATTTCAGATGAGCCTGCGACACCTTTAATCCCTGTCGCCTTGCCCTGATAACAGCTTCAGTAATAGCACCGAAAGTTCCACCCCATCCCATAACGAGAAGCTCGCCGGTCTGTTCATGTTGCACTTCAAGTTCAGGAATATCATTTTCTATCTGCTGAACTTTCTGCGCTCTAAGCCTTACCATAAATTCATGATTGTCAGGATCATAACTAACGTTGCCGTAAATATTGTTTTTCTCCAGTCCGCCGATTCTGTGTTCAAGTTCAGGCGTACCAGGCTTCACCCATGGACGGGCAAGAACTTCGTTTCTGTTATAAGGATAGAACCCTTCTTTATCCGTATGCTGTGTAACCCTGATATCAGGCAGTTCATCGACATGAGGAATTTTCCATGGTTCTGAACCATTGGCAAGATAACCATCCGTTAACAATATTACAGGAGTCATATATTTTGTAGCTATTCTTGAAGCTTCAATTGCCATGTAAAAACAATCACTTGGAGTAGATGCAGCGATTACAGGAACCGGCGACTCACCATTTCTGCCATAGACTGACTGCAGCAAATCCGCCTGCTCTGTTTTTGTAGGAAGACCTGTGCTCGGTCCGCCACGCTGAACGTTCACAATTACAAGTGGAAGTTCTGTCATAACGGCAAGTCCTATGGCTTCAGATTTTAGAGCAAGCCCGGGACCGCTAGTAGTAGTAATAGCAAGATTGCCGGCAAACGAAGCTCCTATAGCTGAAGTAATGCCGGAGATTTCATCTTCCGCCTGAAATGTCTTTATACCAAAATTCTTAAATTTACTTAACTCATGTAAAATATCCGAGGCAGGAGTAATAGGATAAGAGCCAAGGAACAAAGGCAGTCCTGTTCTGACTGATGCGGCCACGAAACCATAAGCTGTAGCTTCATTTCCTGATACATTTCTGTAAACGCCTTTGGGCAGATTTGCCGGCTCAATAACAAAGCGGGTAGAGAACACTTCAGTAGTTTCACCGAAGAAGTATCCGGCTTTCAGAACCTTTGAATTGGCATCTATAATTTCCGGTTTCTTAGCAAACTTAGTTTCAATCCATGAAAGCGTTGGCTCAATCGGTCTTCCGTATATCCAGTACATCATACCAAGAGCAAAGAAGTTCTTGCATCTTGTAATTTCTTTATTTGATAATGGACTGTCTTCGAGGGACTTGGAAGTAAGCGTTGTGATAGGAACCTGAATAACATTAAAGCCGAGAAGAGAATCATTATCGAGCGGATTCTCAGCATAGTTCGCCAGTTTGAGGTTCTTATTGTCGAATGAGTCCGTGTTTACAATAATTGTTGCGCCCGGATTAAGGTCTTTAAGATTAATCTTTAGTGCCGCAGGATTCATCGCGACTAATACATCAGGATGATCACCTGGTGTATGAATATCAGAACTGCTAAAATGAAGCTGAAAACCGCTGACACCGTAAAGAGTACCGGCAGGAGCACGTATCTCAGCGGGATAATCCGGCAATGTTATCAAATCATTTCCGAATAAAGCTGTTGTATCACTGAACTGCGTCCCGGTTAACTGCATACCATCCCCTGAATCTCCAGCAAATCTTATGGTCGCTTCAGAGAGGTTTTTAATTTCTTTTTTTTTTGCCATTTCACTCACTTTTTTTTGTGTATTTTTTTTACTGATGAAAAATACGAAGTCTTTTTACTTTAAGCAATTGTCATTCCTAATATATCATCAGTTAACATTTCTCATAATCTGATAAAATCTTTCGGCATCAACAAAGCCTGTGATACGATGAACTTCCTTTCCTTTTGAATTAATAATCAGGACAGTCGGCATACCTAAAATCTTAAACTTGTTCCTCATCTTTTCCGTTGTTTCAGAAAGCGACTTCGTCATATCAACCTTGTAAGTACTGAATCTTCCTGATTCATTAATAATGCGCCTGTCAGAGAAAGTTATTCCGTCTAATTCTTTGCAGGGGATACACCAGTCGGCATAAAAATCAATTATCATCGGCTGGTTACTTCTTAAGGATGCCACGTAGGACTGTTCTGAGAATACTATCCATTTAGGAGCAGCCTCTTTTTTCGGGAATAACATATAACCAGATACAACAATAATCACTACCGAAAGAACTATCTTAAATATCCGGAACCCCTTCATGCTGTTGGCAATCCTGTCAACAAACATCAGATAGAGACTCACTAAAAGCATATAAACCGGAAGTACATATTCTGCGATACTCTTTGGCAAAACAGGAACAAGGAAATAAAGAGCCATCCCCAGCAATATAAAACCGAAGATATGCTTTACAGCTTCCATCCAGTATCCTGCTCTTGGCAGATTTTTTATCTTGCCGGAGAATAAAGCTAAGACAAGATAAGGTAGCCCCATTCCGAGAGCAAGGAAGAAGAACATCATAAATCCAAAATACGGATCAGCTTTTGCCGCAACATAAGTAACAAGCCCAAGTACAAACGGTCCGATACATGGGGCAGCTACAATTCCAAGAGTCAGACCCATAAAGAATGCGCCGAAGTATCCGCCTTTCGCACCGCCGGCCTTTGCTACGAGCGCATCGGGCAGTTTGAATTCATAAAGCCCGAACATACTCAGCGATAATGCCGTAAGTACCCCGGCAATTGCAAGCAAAACAAATGTATTCTGTAATAATGCACCAAATACCGCCCCGCTTAAAGCCGTTACTACGCCGATAACAGAATAAGTAAGAGCAAGTCCAAGGACATACAGAACTCCGAGTATAAAAAGCCTGCCTGTCTTTCCCTCACTCTGTCCGCCAAAGTAGCCGACCGTTATCGGGATTAATGGATATACGCACGGAGTAAGATTAAGAGCAAGTCCGCCAAGAAAAACTATTAACAGACTTAAAAACAATCCGCCTGATTCAAGCTTTGATGCAAGCGAATCGCTTTCATCTGATACAGGGACCGGAACAGCTTCAGATTTCCCTGCTGTTTCTTCAGGGTTAACTGTCTGCTGCGCTGTATTTTCAGCCGGTACACTTCCATTTGCTCCGCCGGTTATATTAATTACAATATCAGCCATGGCGGAGTCTGGCGCAAGACAGGAACTGTTATTGCACGCCTGATAATCAAGCTCAAGGCTGACTATATACCTGCCGGGCATAAGTTTTTGCGATGTCCGGACAGTTCCGGTTATTATAAATTCCCCTTCGAATACTGAAAGAGGCTTATCGGAAAACCCAAGCTTTATATTCCTGCCCGCAGGATACTTTATTCCGCTTAAAACGAAATCCTTCTTCACGTCTTTAAGCCTTAGCCTGGTCGGAATAAGATAATCTTCATTCGGCTTGTCTGAATTAATATGCCATAATTCATCAACATTTACTTTTAACTTTAATTCAAAGTCTCCGCCGGCTTTAACATTGGAAAACTGACCGGTAGCTTTAATCTTTATATGATTCTCAGCCTGTCCGAAAACAAAAACCGGAAGCATGATAACTAAACTTATCAGTAATTTTATATTCTTTTGTAAGTAAAGTACGCTCATCTTTTTCGCCATCCCTGAACTATTGGAAATCTTCTGCCGTATCCGAATGCTTTTGTAGAAACTCTTAACGCCGGAGCCGACTGTTTACGTTTAAACTCATTAAAATCCACAAGATTAAGAACCCTGCTTACGGTATCCGGACTGCCTGACTCTTTTACTATCTGAGCATACTCTTTATTTTCCTCCAGATACATCTTTAGAACCCGGTCGAGGAAATCATAAGGCGGTAGCGAGTCCTGATCAGTCTGATTATGCCTTAACTCAGCCGATGGAGCTTTTTCAATAATTTCCACAGGAATTATCTCTTCTTTACGATTAATATAGCGGACTATTCTATAAACATCCGTCTTATATACATCGGCAATGACGGCCAGTGCTCCGCACATATCTCCATAAAGCGTAGCATAACCAACTGCCATTTCCGACTTATTGCTGGTCGTCAGAAGCATATAACCAAACTTGTTGGATAACGACATTAAATATAATCCCCTTATACGTGACTGCATATTTTCTTCCGTTACATCCTCATTCAGTCCTTCAAAGACGCCACTTAAAACGCTCTTTAGTTTCTCAAAAACCGGCTGAACCGGGATTGTTACTGATGAGATGCAGAGATTATCAATAAGTTTCTGAGAATCATTAATACTTCCTTCGCTTGAAAATTCAGACGGCATCATAACAACATGGACATTATCCCTGCCAACAGCCTGAACCGCAATGTAAGTAACAAGTGCGCTGTCAATTCCGCCACTTAAACCAACCAGCGCCTTTTTAAATCCGGTTTTATCAGCATACTCACGCACTCCAAAGATAAGAGCATTAAGAACTTCTTCTTCAAAACATGCTTCAACACGCAAAAGCTCCGGATATTCCTTCTTTGTATCAAAGAGGAAATAATCCTCTTCAAAGGATTTACCTGCAAGAGCAAGGTGCCCCAAAGAGTCAAAGCACATACTTGCGCCATCAAATATGAGGTCTGTCTGCGCCCCGGCACAACATACATAAGCAAGCGGCACTTTATCAGCCTTTGTCAGCACAGAGAGCATTTCCCTTCTCTGTTCTCTTTTGCCATAAGCGTAAGGAGATGCTGAAATATTGATAAGAAGCGTTGCGCCCTGTTTAATCTGTTCATTTACCGGATCATTTATATATCGCCTCTTCTTCCAGTAATCCACATCGTTCCAGATATCCTCACAGACCGAAAGTCCAATGATTTCCCCATTAAATTCATGAACACCGCATGAGCGGGCAGATTCAAAGTATCGTACTTCATCGAAAACATCGTAGTTGGGCAGAAGAGTTTTATTCTGGACGAACTGAATCCTGCCATCATAACAGAACAGCGCAGAATTATAAACATCGGTGCCAACTTCATCAAACATTTCGGTAACTGAGCCGAATATAAGCCCGACTCCGTCAGTCAGTGAAGCTATTTCAACAGCAGCCTGTTCAACCTTATGCCTGAATTCTTCTTTCTCCACCAAATCCTGCGACGGATATCCGACAAGCGACAATTCAGGACATATTACAAGCCCCGCGCCATCCGCCTGAGCTTTTTTATATCCATTTATTATTCTTTCCTTGTTACCTTCGATATCTCCTATGATGGAATTAAGCTGGCACAGAGCAATTTTCATATTAACCTTAAATTTTATTTTAGACAAAAATATGAAGAACGGGCAGTTTATACAACATTATTAGCTTAGCGTAATGATTATCAGTGCAGGTTTTAATCTGCCACGTGGAAACAAACGTGCGGATTTAATACTTTCTCATAAAAAACATCAGAGCGAATGTCCGGTTATTTTTTTATGAAATGAACAATAACTTCCTTGGCATAGACAAAAGATTTTAGCATTTTCCTGATGTTAATAATAATTACAGCCTTTCTTAATAAATTTCGATAAGGGCTGTCTTTATATTTCTCACTAAAATATGCTGAAGCTTTCTGAACATTCTCCCTCGTGAAAGAAACATGACGGGTGCTACTTTCAACATAGTAACGAACCAGAGGTTCACCAATGCCAATTGCTTTATATGAATGCAGTATCCTTATAAACAGGTCATAATCCTGAAGACAGGGCAGGTTTTCATCAAACCCGTCTATTTCCAGTAAAACTGACTTAGGTATAAGAACTGAAGAGGTTACTCCAATAAAGTTATCCTTCATTATTTCCTTCAGATGGTTATCACCCGGAGGCTGCCTGAAAGTATAGCGTTTACCAAATCCGGCAACAGTATTACCGTTTCTTACAATTTCCCGTCCGGTATAACAAATTCCAAATACTTCATTTTTGACGCAGTCAATTTGTTTTTGCAGCTTATCGGGTAGCCATTCATCATCATCATCAAGGAAAGCGATAAACTTACCGCGGGACATATTTATACCAACATTCCTTGCTGCTGCACCGCCCGATTTTTTCTCAAGAAGACGATAAAAAAGTTTCTCGGTCAGATTATATTCGCTAATTATCCGCTCTGTCATAGTTTTCGTATTGTCTGTCGAGAGGTCATCAATAACAAGAATTTCCCAGTCTGTAAAAGTCTGGGCTATGACGCTTTTCAAAGACCTGCAAAGTAATTCAGCACGGTTATATGTAGGAATGATAATGCTTATAGTAATCAAAACTATCTCGTTTATATTGTTTTATACGCCATACGGGGTCCGGTACATAATGCTGAGCGTAACGACAGTCTTTAGCAAAGACGCAGTTAACAAAGTAAAACATAGCCACCCGGTAAATTAAATGTTACAGATGGAGATGTTCTTCCATAAACTGTTCTGCTTTTTGCAGATGCGGATTAGTCGTAAGATATTCGTTATAAATTTTCATTTCCGCTTCATTTGATATTGTATTAACATAACAGGAAAAATTTTGAAGCAATATACAAATGTATTCTGGTCTAAAAAACTTTTTTGAACCAGACTGCGAATACGGAAAGAAATATATTTCTTTTCCATTAATTGAAGATTATCTTTAGACCTGATATTCAGGATATAATTATGAAAACCCCGTTACAAATATTAAATAAATACTTCGGATTTGAAACATTCAGACCGGGGCAGGAAGAAATAATCGACCGGCTGTTAACTGATGATAACGGACATTCGCTTGTTTTGATGCCCACAGGTGGCGGAAAGTCTCTGTGCTATCAGATTCCGGCTCTTTGCCTTGAAGGCGGAACACTTGTAATAAGTCCGCTCATCGCGCTCATGCAGGACCAGGTCGATGCCTTAAGAAAAAGAAATATACCCGCAGGTTTTATTAATTCTTCGGTCTCAAAAAGTGATAAGGAAAAACGCCTTGAGGATTTCATCAGCGGAAAGCTTAAACTGCTTTATGTAACACCGGAGAGATTCCGCCGAAAGGATTTTGCCGACAGGATTAAATCAGCCGGCATATCTCTGCTTGCAATTGATGAAGCACATTGTATATCCGAATGGGGACATGATTTCCGCCCCGACTATTCCCGACTTGGCGAATTTCGCTCGATGACAGGCAATCCGCTTACTATTGCTCTTACTGCTACCGCTACGGCAGAGGTTCAGGAGGATATAATTCTCAGACTGAACCTTAGAAAATCTGATGTTAGAATATTTCATCATGGTATCGAGCGCCCGAACCTCCGGCTTGAAGCACATGATATCTATGAGGATAAAGATAAGTATAAAAGTACCCTGGAAGTCCTGAATAATTATCACGGCTCCGGTATAATTTACTTTTCTTTAATTCAGACCCTGGAAAAGTTCTCGGAAACTTTGTCGGCTAAAGGAATTCAGCACGGAGTTTATCACGGGAAACTGCCTGCTGACAGACGCAGACAAATACAGCGCGATTTCTTAAACGGAGGCATGAAACTTATGCTTGCTACAAATGCTTTCGGTATGGGCATTGATAAACCCGATATACGGTTTGTTATTCATGCCGAGATGCCGTCTTCGATAGAATCATATTATCAGGAAATCGGGCGAGCCGGGCGCGATGGCAAACCTTCGCTCTGCCTTTTACTATATAATCAGGACGACCTTTATACACAAATGGAATTTATTAAGTGGGCTAATCCTGACTCCGATTATTATTCGCGGGTCTATGACATGCTGAGAATGAATCCTGTAGCCGTCAACTCAATGGGAACAGATTATCTGCGGGAAGAATTGCACTATAAGAACAAGCGGGACTTCCGGGTTGAAACTGCCCTGTCAATGCTTGACCGCTACGGAGTTACTCAGGGTTCGGTTGAAGAACATAGTCTTACTGTTACCGATGAACTGCCCGATGAACTGACGGATGAAGAATATCTGAAAGAAAAACTTATGAATGATAATAAAAAACTCTTATCTGTCGTTCAGTACTTCAGGACTGACGAATGCCGACGTGTAAATATTTCGGATTACTTTGGATTCATGGACGAAAAGCCATGTGGCAACTGTGATATATGTGGCAATCAGAGCCGGATTTGCTAAGAAGGATTATATTATACTTGCCAGGAAGGATTATATTATAAAAAATCCCCGCCGGGTTCGTGGCGGGGATTCTATGTTTAAGCAGCCGGAACCACTTTATTACTTATGTTTAACCAGCCATTCAGCAACTGTTTTAAGCTCTGCATCAGTTCCCTTAAAAGCTATTGCATGCTTCTTTCCTGCGTTTGTTTCTTCTTTCTTTAGAAACTTCTGAATCCACTCCGCCTTCTTTTCACTTCCAACAGTTGAAAGATCCGGCGCATTTGACTTGCCTGACTTTTCGATCTTTTCGACTTTTATTGAATGACACATAGTACATTTATTTGATTCAAATATCTTCCTGCCATCGCCGCCCGCCTGAGCAGTTAATGCAGAAGTAACAAATAGTACTGAAACAAGTCCGACTGCCAAATTAAGTGATTTTTTCATTATACCTCCATTATTAAGTAAAAAATATTATTCCTGAAAACCAAATTCAGAAATAAATATGATTAAATCAGGAAACGATTTTTGCATTGTATTAATTAAATCGCTCTCAGATGTTAAATTGTTTTAAAGTCCGTTCGGAACCCCTGTTATGAATGCTTCAGTTGCTCAGCAACTATCTTTTCAGTATCAAGTGCGATAACAAGTTCCTCATTTGTAGGAATCTTAAATACCTTTACCCTGCTTTCAGGCTTTGAAATAAGAACCTCACCATCAGGTCTGCTGTCGCTTAAAGCTTCATCGAGAGAAATACCAAGGTAATCCATATTATAACAGACAGCTTTACGAACTGCTATGCTGTTTTCCCCGATGCCTCCTGTAAATACGAGAGCATCCAGTCCGCCCATCGCGGCAATGTACGCTCCGATATATTTTTTAATACGGTAATTAAACACATCAAAAGCAAGCCTGGCTTTCTTATTCCCATCGTTAGCCACGTTTTCTATTTCTCTCATGTCGCTGCTCTCGCCACTGATGCCGACAAGCCCGCTGTGCTTATTCATAAGCGTATTGGCTTCATTAAGCGATAAACCTTCCTTGCCCATAACATAAAGTATCAGAGAAGGGTCCATATCGCCACCTCTTGTACCCATTAAAAGTCCTTCAAGAGGAGTAAAACCCATTGACGTATCAACTGAATAACCATGATCTATAGCCGCGACTGAACAGCCGTTGCCGAGATGACAGGTAATAAGTTTAAGCTCTTCAAGCGGTCTGCCCAAAAGAACCGATGCTCTCTGCGAAACGAAAAGATGAGATGTTCCGTGAAAACCGTAGCGCCTGATCTTATACTTCTTATATAATTCGTATGGAATGCCATATATATAAGCATGAGCCGGCATTTTGGAATGGAAAGCGGTGTCAAATACCGCAACCTGCGCCGTACCGGGCAGGTGTTTGATTACAGCTTCTATCCCCTTAATGTTAGGAGGATTATGAAGCGGAGCAAGTTCGATATTATCCATTAATACCTGAAGAACCCCTTCGGATATCAGAACCGAGTCAGAGAATGTTTCTCCGCCGTGAACTACTCTGTGTCCGACCGCATCAATTTCACTTTTATCTTTAATAACACCATGATTCTTGCTCAGTAACACAGCGATTACATATTCGATGGCAATAGAATGGTCAAGTATCTCTCCGACAATTTTTATCTTTTCCTTTCCGAGCGGCGCATGTGTAAGTATGGCGCTACTCATGCCTATTCTTTCTACAAGTCCCTTGGCCAGAGCTTTCTTTTGTTCAGTATCAAAGAACTGATACTTAATAGATGAACTCCCGCTATTTAAAACTAATACTCTCATTTATTTTAGAATCTCCTGTTTTATATTATCTTTCCATCCGCGTTATATTTATAGAAACCTTCGCCACTTTTCCTGCCAAGTTTCTTTTCGCGGACAAGTTTCCTTAATATCGGGCAGGCACGGTATCTCGGCTCGCCCAACGTTGTCCATAATGTTTCCATCCAGGCTAATACTTCGTCAAGACCCATAACATCGGCCATTTCAAGCGGACCCAGCGGGAAATTATAACCTAACTTCATTGCCGTATCTATACCTTCGGCAGTAGCTACGCCTTCCATAAGTATATACATCGCTTCATTTAATAACGGGACTATTGCTCTTGTAGTTACGAATCCGGGATATTCGTAAACTTCAACCGCTGTCTTTCCGATTTTTTTTGCAAATTCCTTAACTCTTACCATTGTTTCATCCGATGTATCAAAAGCTTTGACAAGTTCAACCAGCGGAACCTTAGGAACCGGGTTCAGGAAGTGCATACCGACAATCTTATCGCGCCTGCTGGCTGCTTCAGCTATCTTCGTCAGGCTTAGAGTTGAAGTATTTGATAAAATAATTGTATTTGGCTTTGCAAGCTTATCAATCTGCTCAATTATTTCCTTCTTTAATGCAAAGTTTTCGTCAACGGCTTCGATAATCAGGTCGCATTCCTCAACTTCCTTTATTTCAATTGTCCATTTTATCCTTGAAAGCACAGACTTCTTCTCGCTCTTTGTCATAGCCCAGCGGTTTATCTCCCTGTCCATGCTCTCAGAAAGCCTTTCCTTGGCATCTTCAAGCCTCGCTGAACTTTTCTCTACAATTAATACATCAATACCGGAAGCCGCAACTGTCTGTGCAATTCCCTGACCCATAACTCCCGCCCCGATAATAGCAACGTATTCTATCCTTTCCTGATCATCGTTCTGCTGAACGGTGTTCAGGAGGTCTGTTAATTTTAGTTTTTCTCTGCTCATATCTGGTCTTATACCTATTATTAGTTTATTTCAATGTTATTGACGGGCTTTACCCTGTTCTTATTGGTTTGTTAACATTAATTAAAGATTATTTCCGAAGACTGTAAATTTAGTTAACCAACTGTTAGAACAAATACTATTCCGTAGCAATTTTATCTAAGGTTTATTAATTCTTACTGCAAATTTACCCTTTTTTACTAAAAATAGTAATTAAAAAGCTATGGATTGTGAAGAAAGTATAAACTCATTTAGAATAATCATACCTGAATTCGTTAGTCAGTCAGGATTAAATGACCGGAAGATTCAGCTAAAGAAACTTTTAACGGCAACGACCTGCAACACCGGATAAAAATCACAGAATACACCTGCTTTAAGCCTGCCTGCATAAAACAGGATGAACTGCCGGCAAGGCGGCTATAATCCTGACTATGACAGCTTCCCCCATTATATAATTCACAGTATGAAATGAATTTTATATCAGGCAAGTTAATAATATTGCTTTTTGATTCAGACGGGAGCATATTTATAACAGCGTTATTAAGTAAGTTTATACATCCCGTTTATGTAACAGTTAATTATCAGTTCCTTTTACCATGACTATTTTAGAAGCATTAGAAAAATATTTCGGATACAGGCAGTTCAGACCGCGGCAACAGGAAATTATCGAAGCTGTTATTTCAGGGGAAAATGTGCTGGCAATCCTCCCGACCGGCGGCGGCAAGTCCGTCTGCTATCAAATCCCCGCTCTTATTTCCGGCAGTTTTTCTATTGTAATATCTCCTCTTATCGCGCTGATGAAAGACCAGGTCGATGCGCTTAACTCCAATGGCAGAATCGCAGCCTTTATTAACAGTTCGATAGATTTCAGAGAAGCGGATGAAATCCTCAGACATATTCATTCAGGAGAAATAAAACTGCTCTATCTCGCTCCTGAAAAGCTTGAGAATATGACATTTGCCGAAAGACTGAAGAACCTGTCTCCTTCTTATCTGTTCATAGACGAAGCTCACTGCATTAGCGAATGGGGGCATAATTTCCGTCCGAGCTATCGTAAGATTAGCGAATTCTGTAAATTTATTTCTGTGAATAATATCTCTGCCTTCACCGCTACTGCCACGCCCGATGTTACAAAGGATATCATCTCTCAGCTTGATATGAAGAATCCCAAAATCTTTGTCGCAGGGTTCGAGCGTGAAAATCTTAGCGTGCGGGTGATTAAAACAAATAAAAAGAAGATTGAATTAATAGACCTTCTGAATAATTATAAGACCCCCGCAATAATATATGCCGCTTCAAGAAAGCGAACCGAGGAAATAGCTGAGTTCCTGAACCTTTATAAGCTGAACGCTACCTGTTATCACGCAGGATTAGCGGTAGAACAGCGGAAGTATATCCAGGAAGGATTCCTTCAGGATAAAATAAGCATAATCGCGGCTACAAACGCCTTTGGTATGGGCATAGATAAAAAGGATATACGCCTGATTGTTCATTACAATATGCCCGGCTCCATTGAAAATTATTATCAGGAGATTGGACGCGCCGGCCGGGATGGCGAACTGTCCCACGCCTTTCTGCTTTACGATGACTCCGATAAGCATATTCATAAATATTTCATCGACAGTTCCTACCCCGATAAAGAGCTTATAATAAATATCTACAACGCATTTTGCGATTATGGAAGAATCGCGCTCGGAAGTCCGGCGGATAAAGATATTCCTGTCAATTATGAATTTCTGTCAGCATATCTTAAGAAGGACGTTTCGCGTGCACTTGTCTCCTCCGCAATTAATATGCTCGAAAGCGCCGGTTATCTAAAGCCTGTCTCAGAATATGACAAGAAAACTTACATGCAGTTCAATCTTCCTTCAGAGAAGCTGAAAGACTATGTGGAATTTGCCAAAGATATTATCCGCGATATAATAATGATTCTCTTAAGGGAGTTTGGCGGACAAATAATAAATTCCCGCACTCAGATATCAGTAGAAAAGATAGCTGCTAAATATGGTGTGTCGGAACAGTACGTGGATGATGCGCTTACTTTGCTGAACAATATCGGGATAGCCGACTATGTTAAGCCACAGCCCGGCAACTCTGTGCGGCTTAGTGGCACAAGAGTAAAAACTGAAGGACTTATACTCGACTATAATAAAATCAGAGAGAAATATGACCATGCCCTTTTCAGGCTGGACTCTATGATAAGTTACGCCTACTCAACCGAATGCCGCATTAAATTTATAATTAACTATTTCGGAGAAAGCGCTGATAATTTTAAATGCGGTAAATGCGACAACTGCACGGAAAGCCCTGTCTTTAATTCATCAATTACTGATTACCTTAAAGAAATTATTCTGAAAACTATTTATGAAGCCAAAGATAACCTTGCAGAAACTCAGATAATAAGTATTCTGCTTGGTAAAACTGAAGAAGCACGCAAAGATAACTTCCCGACTTACGGAAGCTGCTCAAATTATTCACAGACTGAACTAAAAAGCGTAGTCGAACTGCTCTTGTCTGATGAATCGATTATACGCAACGAAACAAACAGACGAAAGTTAAAGCTTACACCAAAGGGTCTTGAGTTAATTAAGGATAAAGAAACAGACCTGTTTAAGCATGAACCGAAAGAGGACAGCCATGAAACTAATCTTGAACTGTTTGGACTTCTCCGCGGCGTGAGGAATGAAGCGGCTAACCGTTTCCAGCAGACAAGTTACCTTATCTGTTCCGATGAAATATTAAAAAAAGTAGCTGAGTTAAAGCCGGGAACTCCCGCACAGATGCTTGCAATAAAAGGATTCACACAGAGAATGTTCAATAAGCTTGGTAATGATCTTTTGTTTTCTATTAATGAGTACATGAAGGAGCATAAGAAAGATATTGAGACAAAGGAAGAGAAGAAACTACCCGGTAATATCTCTGAAACGTTAAGTCTTATAAAAAAAGGCTATAGTCTTACCGATATAGCCTCATTCCGCAAGCTGACCGAGTCCGTAATTTCAATGCAGATTGAAACCATACTCGGTTTCTACCCCGATACGGATATTTCATGCCTGTTTGAAGCGGATCATCTGGAAAAAATAAACTGTGAGATTGAGCGCGGATTTACAGACTTAAAGGATCTAAAGAGCAGACTGCCGGAAGAAACAGGCTATCCGTTAATCAGGATAGCCGTGGCAAAACTGAAGAACAGGAAGTAATCAGGATGTTTTCTTTTTCACTTTTACAAGCTGCGAATTAACTTCTTCAAAAAAGGATTTCCATCTTTCCGCATCCTGACCGTAATAATCAAATGTCGATTCGTATTGTTTTTCGGTCAGGTTAAACTGTTTAAGAATTTTCTCCCTGTCGATTTTCATCGCATTAACATCAGGACGGTTCTTTTCAACGCTGAACTGAAGCAGAACGTAAAGCTTCGCGAATCTTTCCTTTTCGGTAACAACCTTATCACGTGAGCAGGAAACATTTAACACCAGCGATAAGGTAATTATAAGAAACAGACTCTCTTTCATAACCGGTTTAGTTTTTTTTGCTTGCTTCAAATAATATTCTCTTTTCCCTCTCTGTCAGGTTTTGATATCCGCTCTTGCTTATCTTGTCAAGAATCCTGTCTATCTCTTCCTGAGAGATATTCGTCTTCTCATACTTATCCAGTTCAAAGAATTCAGCGTCCTCAATATTGGCAGTTTTTGAGAATTGCCGGCGTCTGAACTGATTCCCGCCAGTAACAGGAGGTTCCTTCCTGAAATTGCTGAAGATCTGCTTAAAGTTAAACTGTCCGCGTGAATCCAGCAGTATAAATATAAAACCAACCAGTGCTCCGCCAATGTGAGCAAGCCTTGCGACAAAATCCATACTGCCGACAGACATGAATTCAAGCACAATAAAGAAAGCTATTAAATACTTTGCCTTCAATGGAATAAAAAACCAGAGATAGATATGTCTGTCAGGGAACATCATACCGAAAGCGACCATAATGCCGTAAATCGCTCCTGATGCACCGACCGTAGCGGCAGGTCCGGTAATGAACGGAGAAAGTATAAGATGTAAAAGTCCGCCACCCACCCCGCAGGCAAGATAATATAAGATGAATTTCTTTGGTCCCCAAAGGTTCTCAATCTCCATTCCGAACATCCAGAGGGCAAACATATTAAAGAATATATGCGAAAAATTGGCGTGCATGAACTGGTAGCTTATTAACTGCCATATAAAAAATCCATGTCCGAGTGGCTGAAGAGCAAAATAGTGATCAACCAGCATACTTGCCGGGATCTCTCCCAGCAGGATATTACCTAATATCAGATTGTTGACCAGAAACACCGCTATATTTATTATTAGCAGGTTTTTTATCACCGGCGGAAATACGCTGAAGCCGCCAAGTCCGGATGGTTTATAATAATCTCTGTCGGAATACATCACGTCCCTCTTTTCTATTTTCTTTCTATTATAAAAACAAAAATGCGTTATAAAATAATTCGTTTCTGCGGAAGAATACAACTGCCTTATGCTTAAAAAAAAGAACCGCGGATTTCATGCTGATGATTATACGTATAATTCACATTAATCCGCGATTACCAGTCCCTGTTCAACTTCCTTATAACCCGCTTAATATTATTAAAACGAATTATTCAGCATCATTTAACGCGGCTACTCCCGGCAGTATCTTACCTTCAAGGAATTCCAGAGAAGCTCCGCCACCGGTAGAGACGTGCGAAACCTTATCTTCAAGTCCTGCTTTCTTAATTGCCGCCGCAGAATCTCCCCCGCCGATAATTGTAACAGCGCCCTGTTCAGTTGCTTCAACCAGTGCTTCGGCAATAGCATTTGTACCTCTGGCAAAGTTATTCATTTCGAATACGCCCATCGGACCATTCCAGATAATCGTCCTGCTCCCCGCTATTTCAGCCCTGAAGAGTTCAATTGTCTTTGGCCCGATATCCATCCCCATCTTATCGGCAGAAATGTTCTGAATTGAAACAACTTCTGAAGGAGAATCATTAGCAAATTCAGAAGTTACAACAACATCCACCGGAAGAACAAAATTAACATTTGCCACCTTAGCCTTTTCAAGCAGGGACTTTGCCATTTCGACCCTTTCTTCTTCAAGAAGCGACTTGCCGATTTCATAACCCATAGCCTTATAGAACGTATAAGCCATCCCGCCGCCAATAATTAGAGTATCAACCTTAGAGAACAGGTTTTCAATGACATCAATCTTGCCCGACATCTTTGCCCCGCCTAAGATAGCGGTATATGGTCTTTCAGGTTCGCCGATTGCTTTCCATAAATATTCAAGTTCTTTCTGCATTAAGTAACCGGACGCGCAGACATCAATGTATTTCGTTACACCTTCAGTCGAAGCGTGCGCCCTGTGAGCACTGCCGAAAGCATCGTTAACATATACATCACCCAGCCCGGCTAACTGCTTTGCAAATTCAGGATTGTTCTTCTCCTCTTCAGCATGAAATCTCAGGTTTTCCAGTAACAGAACATCGCCTTCCTGCATTGCATCGACAATCGCCTTTACTTCGGCACCTATGCAGTCAGGGGCAGTCTTTACTTCTTTGCCTAATAATTCCGAGAGTCTCTGCGCCACAGGTTTCAGGCTGTACTTTGGATTCGGTGCGCCCTTGGGACGTCCGAGATGGCTCATCAGAATAGCTTTGCCACCATCTTTTATAATTTTATTGATTGTAGGCAGAGACGATGTTATCCTGATATCATCCGTTATGTTCAGGTCCCCATCCAATGGCACGTTAAAATCAACTCTTACCAAAACTCTTTTGCCTTTAAGATCAAGCTGGTCAACTGATAATTTTTTCATTCTTCCTCCGAATAATTTTACATTTTTTATATTTTCCGGTCAAATACTTTTTACTTAGTTAAACCGTTGGACAAATTTCTACGCCGTAAGTTTCAACTGTTTTATAATAATTACCATACAGGGAATAACCTGTATAAGCTAAAAAAAAGACGCAGCCTAAAAGATAGGGAATCTGCGTCTTCAAAGAACTTATTTTTCAGTAATTATTTTGTAATCCTGAAAAGAAGATCTACTACTCTGCATGAATATCCCCATTCATTATCATACCAGCCGACAACTTTTACCAGATTGCCGTTAGCCATCGTTGATAACGCATCAAAAACGCATGAATGTTCATTGTGAATAATATCAGCCGACACTATCGGGTCTTCTGTATATTCGAGTATGCCCTTCATTGCGCCTTCAGCAGCTGCTTTCATTGCGGCATTGATTTCTGCAATTGTAACGTCTTTCTTAAGTACCGCAACGAAATCTGTAATTGAACCGTCAGGGGTAGGAACTCTTAAAGAGAAACCATCCAGCTTACCCTTTAATTCAGGGATAACTTTACCGACTGTCTTCGCAGCACCGGTTGTTGTCGGGATAATTGACACAGCCGCTGCTCTTGCTCTTCTTAAATCGCTGTGCGGAAAGTCTAATATCCTCTGATCATTTGTATATGAGTGTACTGTTGTCATAAAGCCTTTTTCAACGCCAAATGCATCATTAAGAACCTTTACCATCGGAGCCAGACAGTTAGTTGTACATGACGCATTCGAGACAACCTGTTCATCGCCCTTTAATGCATCCTCATTTACACCTAAAACTATAGTAGCATCGATATCGCCCTTCGCAGGAACGGTAAGGATAACCTTCTTGGCACCAGCCTGGATATGTGCCATACAGGCTTCTTTTGTAGCAAATACACCGGTAGCTTCTATAACTACATCGGTTGCCAAAGCACCCCAGTTTAACTTTGAGGGGTCTCTCTCAGCTGTAATCTTAATCTTTACGCCGTTAACGATAATATCTTTGCCATCAACTTCAACTGTACCGTTGAACTTTCCATGTACTGAATCATATTTAAGAAGATGAGCCAATGTTTTTGCATCTGTCAGATCATTAATACCGACAAATTCAACATTGCCTAAATCCAGACATCTTCTGAAAACAAGTCTTCCAATTCTGCCAAAACCATTAATTCCAACTTTTACTGCCATACTTTTTTTTCCTTCTATTTCCAATATTGTTAATTTTGATAATTAAATATAGTAATTTGAGGAAATAATATCAATTTATCCTCCATGAATAATTATATTTACCTTATTCTTATGCTAAAATCAAAAGAAACATAAACATGAACTTCCCCATTGATTCAGACTTCGCTTTTTTCTTTTAACTTTACATTCCGGTACTGCGTAAGATGTGTGATTAAATACTGCGCCGGTGGCAGACATCCCTACTCTATATACATTCATGCAGGATACAGGATTAATTTATCCCCGCAACGGGTATATTTTTAACAAGAAGAAAGATATTTTACTTAAATTTACAGCCATCAAATATTCTTCCTTTTTAATCTTCAACAATGAGGTTTACTCGTGAGCTATGAAATTACACTTATCCCCGGTGATGGCATCGGACCTGATATTACAACCGCCACAATTAAGATTATTGAACACACAGGCGTTAAAGTTTACTGGGATGTACAAACCGCAGGCTTAACAGGAATTGAAAAATATAAAAACCCGCTACCTCAGGAGACTCTCGATTCAATCGCAAGAACTAAAATAGCCTTAAAAGGTCCGCTGACTACTCCCGTAGGCAAAGGTTTCCGTAGTATAAACGTTGCACTGAGAAAAGAATTTGACCTTTATGTCAATGAACGTCCGGCAAAGACTTATAAAGGTGTCAGAACTCTGTATGATCATATTGATCTTCTTATCTTCAGGGAAAACCTTGAAGAATTTTATTCAGGAATAGAGCATTATATCGACAGTTCACACTCGGCAGCTGAAACGATTGGTATCGTAACGCGGCGCGGCTGCGAAAGGATCCTCCGTTTTGCATTTGAAAGTGCACAGAAAAGGGGAAGAAAGAAAGTAACAGCGGTACACAAAGCAAATATTCTTAAATATACCAGCGGACTGTTTCTTGACATCGCACGTGAAATCGCCAAAGATTATCCCGGACTTGAGTTCAATGACAAAATAATTGATAACATGGCGATGCAGATGGTGCTGAATCCGTATCAGTTTGATGTTATTGTAACAACTAACCTGTTTGGTGATATTCTGTCCGATCTTGCTTCCGGTCTGGTTGGCGGACTTGGTATGGCACCCGGAGCTAACATCGGTCCCGATATCGCCCTTTACGAAGCTGTCCATGGCTCGGCACCTGATATTGCCGGACAAAACATTGCTAACCCGTGTGCTATTATTCTTGCATCTGTTATGATGCTTGAAAGAATTGGAGAACACGATGTGGCAAAGAAAATCGAAGCAGCCGTTGCCAAGACCGTCGGAGAGGGAAAGAAAGTAACCCGTGACCTGAATCCCGATAATTTTGTCGGTACCGATGAATTTGCAGATGCTATAATTAATGAAATGGATAAAATGTAATGCGGAAGTCTTCCCTGTTTATAATTTTTCTGACTGTTTTTATTGACCTTATGGGGTTCGGTATCCTGATTCCGATACTTCCTTCATTTGCAAGCAAGGTAGTTCATATCTCCGACTTTTATATCGGAGTGCTGTTCGCCACCTTTTCGCTCGTTCAGTTCTTCTTTAATCCTGTCTTAGGTAAATTGTCCGATAAATACGGACGCCGGCCGATAATCCTTTTATCGCTTGCCACTACATGTATTTCATATCTGATTTTCAGCGTGTCGAATACATTCCTTCTGCTCCTTGTTTCAAGAATACTGGGCGGGTTTGGAGGCAGCAATATCGGCGTAGCTCAGGCTTATATTGCCGATATAACCCCAAAACACGACCGCGCTAAAGGCATGGGGATAATTGGCGTTGCTTTCGGGCTTGGCTTTGTTTTCGGACCTATTATCGGCGGAATACTTTCGTCTTTCGGCTATCAGATAGTCGGACTGGCAAGCGCCGGCTTTTCTTTCCTCGCCCTTAGCTTTACATTCTTCTTCCTGAAAGAATCCGTTGACAAAAATAACATGGAACTATCCCCCCGCCGTGGTAAAATGTTTGACATAAAGTTTGCAATTGAAACACTTAAACATCCTGAAATTGGCGCTCTTATTCTTTTATTCTTTATCGTTACTTTCTCAGGTGCCAATATTTACGGAATATTCGCATTGCTAAGCTATAAGCATTACCACTTTACCGACAGAGAAACCGGTTACCTTTTCGCAATAATGGGTATAGTAAGTGCGATTATTCAGGGCAGTCTTATCCGAACGTTAGGCAATGCAGTCTCTGAAAAAGCCATTGTGCTTTCAGGTTCCTTCATTTTAATCTTCGGACTTGGTCTAATGCCATACGGCGGTACATTCACGGGACTTGCAGCTGTAATGTGCCTGCTTGCCATTGGTACCGGGCTGCTTCAGCCAACGCTTCTTAGCATGGTATCAAAGTATTCTGCTCAAAATCAGCAGGGAGCAATTCTCGGTCTTAACCAGTCGTTATCCGCTTTGGGTCGTGTGTTAGGTCCGCTCTGGGGTGGTTTTGCTTTTGATTATTTAGGCTACCAGTTCCCGTTCCTGACCGGCGGTGCTTTCATGTTCCTTACATTCCTTTTTAGTCTGTATCTGTTCAATTCAAAAAGGTTTACTGACGCGGGGAAGAACAGGGACAAATCAATGGCAGTAAACGATAACATTGGGAGCAGTATATTCTAATGTTCAAAGCTGGCAGGATAGAGATTGAGAAAGCACTGCTTCTTGCGCCAATGGAAGATGTAACTGATATCTCATTCAGGAATATATGCAAAGGCTTCGGCGCCGACCTGGTTTATACTGAATTCGTTAACAGCGAAGGTCTTATCCGTTCGGTTCAAAAAACTCATAAAAAGCTTAAGATAACCGAAGAAGAACGCCCGGTCGGCATCCAGATATATGGCGAAAACATTGACTCAATGGTCAGAGCGGCTCTGATTGCAGAAGAGGAAAACCCTGACATCATCGATATTAATGCGGGCTGCTGGGTTAAGAAAGTAGCTAACCGCGGAGCGGGTGCGGGTCTGCTTAAAGATCCGCCTTACCTTGAAAGAATGGTAAGGGAAATAACCCGCGCGGTCAAACTGCCTGTAACGGTTAAAACAAGGCTTGGCTGGGATCATGAGAATATTAAAATAGTCGAAATATCCCAGAGACTTGAAGACGCAGGCGCTCAGGCTCTTACTATTCACTGCCGTACAAGAGCACAGGGACACACAGGCGCTCCCGAATGGGAATGGATAAATAAAATCAGAGACGTGGTTAAGATTCCTGTCGTCCTGAATGGCGGGGTCTTTACCGCGGAAGATGTTAAGAAGGTCTTTGATACGACTAACGCTGACGGAGTGATGATTGCCCGCGGCGCAATAGCCAATCCATGGATATTTCTTGAAGCAAAGGAACTGCTTAACCAGGGATTTATCTCCACAGTACTGAACCGGGAAATCAGAGTAATGACAGCTCTCCGGCATCTGAAAGATTCCATCCTGATAAAAGGAGAGAAGAAAGCTGTACTTGAATTCAGGAAGTATTATTCATCCTATCTTAAAGGTCTTCACGGAGTTTCCGCCATCCGGCAGGAACTTATGAAAGTAACTGAGTATTATATAATCGAAGAAATGCTACTGAAATACCTTGCATACCTCAATAAGCGTTATGAAGACAGAAGCATTGAGGATATTGAATAAACGGGAAAGCAGCGTCTTGGATAAAAACTCTGTATCATATAAATTTGCAAGAATAATTTCGACCACTTTTGTTCCGCCAAGCTTTACAATACTTCTTCTGCCTTTTTTCGCCTTCGTTTTTGAAAGCACTTTAAGAAATCAGATGACCATAATCCTCGTTGCCCTTACATTCGGCTTCTCTTTTCAGATTATAATGGTTATGTACCTCATTAGAAAAGGAAAGGTTGTCGATATTGATGCAACTTTGAAGGAAGAACGTTCACTTCCGTTTTCCATTGCAATTATCCTTTACACTCCCGGTCTTTTCATTTTACTTTACTTCAATATTAATATAATTACTGTTTCCTTCTGGTTCTGTTATATATCCGATACTCTTATTTTGATATTAATTAACAGATACTGGAAGATAAGTGCTCACGCTATCGGAGCTTCCGGTCCGGTTGCAGCCCTTACGCTTGTCAGTCCTAAGACAGGCTTCTTCTTCTTCCTCCTGCTTATAATCATTTGCTGGTCAAGAATAAAGCTTAAAAAGCATACACTCCTGCAGGTAATTGCCGGCAGCTTGTTCGGGTTTGTTATGACGTTAGTTCAAATGAAGTTATTCCTGAAATACTTTCATTGAAGAACGGGGAACCACCTTTCAGGTATCAATGCTGTCAGGTTAACGCCATATTGCGCCCATGCAGGGCTTATGGATTTTTATTCTGTTTTGTTCGATGGGCT
>JBAXDX010000033.1:0-27399 GCA_037140715.1 Ignavibacteria bacterium | reverse complement strand
CACTAAAAGAGTCGGCGCCGACACTAAAAGAGTCAACGCCGACACTAAAAGAGTCAACGCCGACACTAAAAGAGTCAACGCCGACTCTTTTAGTGTCGATTTCAATTTTTTAGTATATTTCCTGGAGTTTTAACAGATAAGATTTAAGCCGGCATAGCAGAAACGGGAAGGCTGAAGCTTTAAGTTCCGGACTCCCCGTCATTTTTTGAGGTTTTGAAAACAGATAAAATTACACCAGAGGCTACCTACCCGGATTTGTCGCTTCAGGAGGCTTGCCTGGTAAACGTTGCGCCAAGTTTTTATAAATAAAAATTACTCCCGCCACATTATTTTTAGAAATATTCTGTTTCTGTCTCATGGGTTTAACCCCAATGAATCACATAGGCGTTACCTGATAAACAGATGTTGACATTTTTTTGATTTAAGCGTGCTGTTTGCGGTTTTTATAAACATTGGCAGCTATGCCAAGCATAAACATATTAATTAAAAGTGAACTGCCACCATAGCTCATTAACGGTAGCGGAATACCGATAACCGGCATAAGTCCAATAGTCATACTGATATTTATGGCAAAATGGGCAAACTGAGTAGCTAAAATGCCGATTACGACAAGACTGGTAAACTCATTTTTCTCCTTAGTAAAAGAAGCAATTTTAAGAAGTCTGAGAAAAAGAGCAAGAAACAGGCATACTGTAATCAGAGCGCCGATAAAACCAAATTCTTCACCAATGACACAAAAAATAAAATCGGTCCATTGTTCCGGGATAAACCTGAGCTGAGTCTGGTTGCCATTAAGGAAACCCTTGCCAAATAAACCGCCCGAACCAATAGCAACCTTAGCCTGAATAGCATTATAACCGGAACCCAGGGGATCGGCGTTTGGATCAATGAATGTTTCTATTAGTTTTTTCTGATGCGGGCTTAGAATTTTATAAATTGAGTCAAAAATGAAACCGGCTCCAAGATTTAAGACAAATATGGAAGCACTTAAAAATAAATTTCGCCTGAAATAAATCAATATAAGTAAAATAAGTACAAGGGCCGCGGCAAATGGGGCAACACCAAACATCGATGCAAAAATAACAAGACCGGGAGCCATAACAACAAAAATACTAAAGATATCGAGACCTTTCCAAAATAAAAGCGCAAGCATAATTGCAAAAAATATAAGGGCAGAACCCATATCAGGTTCAAGCAGTATAAGAGCAACGGGTATAAGTCCGATCATCAGAGCCGCAACAATATCCCTGATTGAATTTATATCCGTATGTTCTTTGCTTAAGAAATATGACATGAAGAAAATAGTGCCAATTTTGGCTAATTCTGAGGGCTGAAAGCTTAAAGATCCTAATTCCAGCCAGCACCGTTGTCCATAGACCTTTTTGCCGATAAAAATCACAGCAATCAGAAGGAGAATTGCAAGGGAGTACGTTGGAACAGGCAGATAACTAAACATTCCAGGGTTGATGAAATAAGTAATAAAGAATACACCCAGTGCAAGTGTGAAAAAGATTGCCTGTTTCTGAAAATTACCCTGCGCGTATGGATGATGCAAAGTAGCACTATAAATTGCCAGTAATCCGATGACAACCAGAAAAAATGCAGAAAAGAATAATATCAGATCAAATCTGTCTTCTAACTGATAATCAATTCTTGAGCGATGCAGCAATTATTTTTCCTCCATTTTTAATATCTTTTTGTACAGGTGCTTTAACTGGTTTATTTAAATAAGCTTCTATGACACTTTTAGCGATAGGCATAGCCCATGTAGCTCCAAATCCTGCATTTTCAACAAGCACAGCTACTGCTATTTTGGGGTCTTCAAAAGGTGCGAATCCTATAAACCAGGCATGATCTTCCCCGTGAGAATTCTGTGCTGTGCCAGTCTTACCAGCCACATTAATACCTGGTATTTTCGCACCACTGGCTGTGCCCGCGCCGTTAACAACGAGAAACATGCCACGCTTTACAATATCCATAGTTTTCCGGCTTATATGAGCATCAGTTTCCTCAAATGTGAAAGGCACCATCTTTTTATCATTATCAAGGTAGCCTTTGACAATGTGCGGGCGTCGGGATTTGCCATTATTAGCAATCATGGCAACATAATGAGCAAGCTGAACAGGGGTAACGCTTAGTTCTCCCTGCCCGATACCAAGACTGACAACATAACCCTGAGTCCATTTATTTACACCATAATGCTTATCATACCACTGTGTCGAGGGAAGGATTCCCCTGTTCTCCTCAGTAATATCAATACCGGTTTTCTTTCCGAAACCAAATCTGCCGGCATAATCAGCCCATTTATCAAGCCCGACTCTAAGAATCAGAGAATAAAAAAATGTATTGCATGATTTTTCAATTGCATGCTCAACGGTTAACCCGCCATGCACACCGCCATGGCACTTAAAGAATCTGCCAAAATAAAACCCGCCGGGACAATTGATTACCGTATTTTCGTTAATAACACCTTCTTCAAGTCCTGCAATCGCACAAAGGGGTTTAAAAGTCGAGCCGGGGGGATAAACAGACAGAGTCGCGCGGTTAATAAGTGGCTTATTGGGATCGACATTCATTTTTTTCCAGATTTCTCTGGGCGTAACCACGGTAAAATTATTAAGATCATAAGTTGGAGAGCTGACAAAAGCAAGTACCTCGCCTGTTTTAGGTTCAATGGCGACAAGTGCTCCAACAAAATTCTTAAAGCCTTTTTCAGCAACTTTCTGGGCATCCTCATCGACAGACAGAACAAGGTCGCTGCCCTTTATAGATTCCTTATCATTTTTGCCTTCCTTAAAACGTCCATTCTCCCTGCGACGGGAATCAACGAGAATATATCTTACACCCTTTGTACCTCTTAAATATTTTTCATAAGTGTGCTCGATTCCGTTATTGCCGACAAAATCGCCCATATCGTAATAACCCTTTTCTTCATCCATCTGCTTTCTGGAGATTTCCTTAGTATATCCAAACATATGGGAAGCAGATATGCTATCAGGGTAAGCTCTTTCCATTTCAACCATATAACTTACGCCGGGAAGTTCTTCTTTGTTCTCTTCAATCCAGGCTATTGCAGGAAAGGTAACATCTCTTTGAATTCTAACCGGAATATATTTTGAGTACTGGATATTATTTGCAAGAACCTCGTCAATATATCCGGCACTGACACCAAGTACTGTTTCAATTATTGGATTTAACCTTTTTTGATAAGTTGAAGGACTGACGAGTACAGTATAAGAAGGCTTGTTATTGACAAGCAGTTTATAATTACGGTCATAGAAAACTCCGCGCAACGGTGTTTGAACAATTCCTTTAATACTATTATCGGCGGATTTTTCATCAAAAATTTCATGTTCGATAATTTGAGTACGGAAGAGCTGGGAGAGCAGTATGCAAAAGAATCCGGTCAGGATATAGAAGAAAACCCGTTTTCTAAATTCAGTTCCATAATTCTTATTTTCAGTCATGTAAACAACTTTCGAGTATAAAATACAACCATCAGCAGGGACAAAACAGACGAATAAATCCCGGGTAGCAAGCCCTGCATAAAAATTAAAGTCAGAAGACTGTTAGTATTGGCAACGGAATTACCGAATAAAGAATAAATAATCGAGTCAGCCGTTCCTATCACTATTATGATAAAAATAAGAGAGCCTGAGTGCAGGTTCTGTTCAGTCTTATTTTCATTATAAAAATATCCGGTTAGAAATCCGCTCAGGGTTTTAGTAAACATGGCGCTGCCGATAATGCCGCCTGAAAAGAGATCGAATAACAGTCCAAAAACAAAACCAAGTAAAGTTCCGCTTAACTGTCCCATTCTGAGTGTGTAAATAACAAGAAGGATAAGAATAAGGTCAGGGGCAATCTGGTTATAGGAAAGCCAGGGTACTAATGTCAGTTGAACAATGGCTAACGGGATGAAAAGTAAAACAGCAATTATATAATCAGAGCGCATTTTATTTAATTGTTCTAATGAGGTTAAGTTCCATATTGTTTTTTTGAATACTTGGGATAAATCCAATTACAAAGACATTAGTTACCATGATGAAATCGACATAAGATTTAACAGTAATATGATTAAAAATGCCGGTCTTATCCCGGTTGCCACCAGAGACAATGCCTACAGGAATTGACGGGGGAAATTTAGTGCTGAAGTCAGAAGTTACAATCCGGTCACCTAATTCCATATCGAAAGTCTTTGGCACATTTTTAATAACAAGCTCCGAACCGTTCCATTCCATTACTCCGTCAAATTTGCTGCGCTGGTTACGTACTGCAAATTTAAGCTCATTGTTGCTGAGAGTCCTTAAAACTGAAAAATCCTTAGCAACTGAGACTATAACTCCGACAAGTCCCTGATCGTTAATAACAGGCATACCAGCCTGTACTTTCTCATTTTCTCCGGCATTAATAATAAAACTACCCTGGGAAGTAGAAACATGCCTTACAACTATTTCCGCGGCAATCAGAGGATAATCTGAAGAATCTTTAAGAGCAACGAGTTTTTTAAGTTCCGCGTTTTGTATTCCCTGCTCTCTCAAACGATTAACCTGAAGCATTAACTGCGCATTAATCTCACGAAGCCTTTTAGCCTCAAATACCGTCTGAAAAGGTTCTGTAATTTTTGAAACAAAGGAAGTCAGTATGGCAAAACTGCCAAAGGCATAAGTTTTAACATTTTTTATTGCCGGTTTATCGCTAAAAGATGATATAAATAAACTTGAAACAAGCAATAAAACTAAAACAATGTACTCTTTGTATCTATTCCAGAACCTGATCAGGAATCCGCGTATCAATATCTTCTATTCCTGATAAATACTTTTGAATAACGGTTGAGATTGTCGATAGTCTTTCCTGCTCCACGGACAACAGCTGTTAATGGATCATCGGCAATATGAACCGGAAGGTGAGTCTCCATTCTTATTCTCTCGTCAATACCTTTAAGAAGAGCGCCACCACCGGTAATCATAACACCGCGGTCAAGAATATCGGCGGAAAGTTCGGGAGGAGTTCTTTCAAGCGACTGCTTTACAGCTTCAACAATCTGAACAATGTTTTCGCTAAGTGCCTCTCTGATTTCGACCGAACTTACTTCAGCAGTTTTAGGCACACCACCAACAAGATCACGTCCCTTAACCTGGACAGTAATTTCTTCTTTAAGAGGCATGGCACTGCCAACCTCGCATTTTATTACTTCAGCTGTTCTTTCTCCAATAAGAAGATTATAATTTTTCTTAAAGAACTGCATAATAGCGTTATTCATTTCATCCCCTGCAATGCGGATAGATTCTTCATTGACAATGCCGGACAAAGCAATTACTGCAATTTCCGTAGTGCCGCCACCAATGTCGATAATCATGCTGCCAACAGGCGCTTCTACGTCAATACCGATACCGATTGCGGCAGCCATTGGCTCGGCAACCAGATGCACTTCCTTTGCACCCGCATGTTCACAACTGTCCCGCACAGCTCTTTTTTCAACTTCAGTTACACCACTCGGAACAGCAATAACAATCCTTCGGCTGGCTATCGGACCATTGCTAACCATTTTAATAAATGCCTTAATCATACCTTCGGCAATTTCAAAGTCAGCAATAACTCCATCACGCATCGGGCGTGTTACCCTGATTCCCTTATGTTCCCTGCCCTGCATTTCTTTAGCTTTATTTCCAAGCGCAATAATTTTTTTCGTATTCCGGTCATAGGCAACGATAGAAGGTTCATTTAAAACAATACCCTTACCTTTAAGATAGATTAATGTATTTGCGGTGCCTAGATCAATAGCAATATCAGTCGAAAAAAAATCGAATAATCCCATATAATCCTCTTAGTGCTTAAAGTTTCTAATTCCTGAAAAAACCATGGACAGATTATTTTCATCAGCAGCCTCAATAATTTCCTTATCCCTGACAGAGCCGCCAGGCTGAATAACCGCAATAATTCCCTGAGCGGCAATTTCATTAATTCCATCAGCAAAGGGGAAGAATGCATCAGAAGCCGCAACAGCAGCGTGCACACTATGCCCCAGCTCTTTTGCCTTTGAAGCAGCGATTCTTACCGAGTCTATTCTTGACATTTGTCCGGCACCAACTCCAATTATTTTCCTGTTCTTGACAAATACTATCGCATTTGACTTAACATGCTTACAAATAATCCATGCAAACGCTAAATCCTGCATCAGCGATTTATCAGGCTTTCTATTTGTAACAGTCTTAATTTTCTCAAAATCAAGCTTTGAATCATCTGTCTGCTGAGCAATAATTCCGCCGGGTACATTCTTAAAACTAAGTTTTTCTCCGGCTAATGGTTTGAGTGTTTTAATTATTCTCCTGTTTTTCCTGGTTTTGAGTAAAACAAGAGCCTGAGGCGAATAGTCAGGAGCACAAATTACTTCAAGGAAAATATCATTAAGCGCTTCAGCCGTTTTTTCATCGACTATACTGTCAAAAGCTACTATACCGCCAAATGCAGAAACCGGATCGCAGGACAGAGCCTTTGTATAAGCTTCAAAATTATTACTGCCAATCGCCGCTCCGCAAGGATTAGTATGTTTGATAATGGCGCATGCGTCAGGTCCTAATTCCTGAACAAGTTCAACTGCGGCATTAATATCAATAATATTATTATATGAAACCTCTTTACCATGAAGTATTTCAAAATAATCATTATAATTACCAAAAAGTGCGGCAGACTGATGCGGGTTCTCTCCGTAGCGCAAAGTATGCGCAAGAGGATAATTTAGTCTTATCTGCTTCTGCGGTAAATTAAATTCTTTGTCCATAAAATTCGCAATAAGCGTGTCGTAATATGAAGTATATGAAAAAGCTGCGGCAGCCAGTTTTTTTCTTGTATCAGGACTAACCTGTCCATGCTTTAGTTCCTCAAGGAATTCTTCATATTGCATTATATTTGTAAGAACCGATACATACTGGTAATTTTTAGCAGCCGCTCTGATAAGGCTTGGTCCTCCAATATCAATGTTTTCAATTTTATAGTCCAAATCGACATCCGTCCTGTTCACAACCTGCGGAAAAGGATAAAGATTTACACAAATAATGTCAATTGGGTAAACCTTATTTTCCTCAGCCTGCTTAATATCAGACTCATTATCACGGCGCATCAGGATGCCACCGAAAATCATTGGATGAAGAGTTTTTACGCGTCCGGAGAAGATTTCAGGGAAAGATGTATAATCACTAATCTCAGTACATTCAATTCCGTTTTGTGTAAGTAATCCGGCTGTATTGCCGGTAGCAAGTATTTCGTAATCAAGCGCCGTGAGTCCACGGGCAAATTCCAATAAATTAGATTTATCAGAAACGCTAATTAAAGCTAATTTTTTCAATTTTATTCCTAATATATTTCAAAGTACTATAACGCGGTTATCTTTAATAACCACTTTATTCTGACTTATTTTTTCAATAACAAACGGCAGAAGCGAATGCTCAAGCTCTAATACTTTTTCAGCTATCTCTTCAGGTGAATTTACATCTGAAATATCAACCGCTCTCTGAGCGATTATTTTACCATTATCATAAACCTTATCGACAAAATGAACCGTTGCGCCTGAAACCTTAGCAGAAGAATTAAAGACCGCCTTGTGTACATTTATCCCATACATCCCCGCACCACCAAATGAAGGAAGTAAGGCGGGATGAATATTTATAATTTTATTCTGGTATTTTTCAACAATCTTATCCGGTATTTTTTTTACAAATCCGGAAAGAACAATTAACTCAATTGAAAACGATTTCAGAAATATAGCAAGTCTGTCGAACTTATAATGCTCCATTTTTTCTGATTCGCTTATATTATAAACAGGAATTGAATGATCTATTGCAATGTCTGAAGCACCGCAACCGGCTTTATCCGTAAATACAGCCTTTATAGTGGCACGTAGCTTCCGGTTTTCAATCGCTTCAATTACTGCCTTTAAATTTGATCCTCTTCCTGAAACAAATACTGCTAAATTTAACATAGTCCTATTTTTTTTGTGGCGAAATTAGTTATTTAACAAAAGATAATCAATGTAACCTGCCTGATAAATATAAGGTTTTTTTCCATACTTTCCGTATATGCAATCCCGTCAGTATATTTAATATTTTAACTCCTGCAAATATAATCTTAATATTCCTTAATAACATCGATATTATTATTGAATAGTGATTTTTAACGCATTTATATAACCTTTTAGCTTTTGCTGATAATCATAGCCGGACATATCTTCAGCCTGCTCAAGATTCTTTTTTGCAGGCACCCTGCCGCCTGTCTTAGCATAACCTCGCGCGGCAAAATAAAGAGCAAAAGGTTTTATCCATTTTTCTTCCTTTGCGTTAAGCCGGGTAGCTTTATTTGCAAAGTCTATGGACTCATTCACACGACCTGTTTCGAATAAGGCATCACTCATATAAAGATCAGCCTCAGCTTTTAGTTTTTCACTGCTTAGTTTAGGCAGAAGCTGATTAAGTACTTCAAAGGCTTCAGTAAATTTGCCAGATTCAATCATATTTGCACTTTTTATCAGAATCATCTCATGCTCCGTAAGCGCACAGTCATAGTAAATCTCGCTTTTCCGCTTTGCATAAATATCATCTGCCACATCCAGATTGCCGTTCCTTGCCAGAATATAATTCCGCTGAGCCTCACTACGGTTGCCGCTTAATTCATAGCAGAGGGCTGTCCTGAAATATGCGATGCCCGAGTAATCAAAGTCATGAGTTGTGGAGAGAAATTTCTGATAATAAACTATAGCCTGAGTAAAATCATTCCCGTGAAAAAGGATATCACCTAAAAGGAAATTGGAGAAAGCAGTAACCTGAGTAAATTTTGAATTGTCGGCCTTAATTATTTCTTTTAGCAGTTTCTCCGCCAGCTGAGGCTTCCTGTCCTTAATCTCCACAACCGCAAGCGAGTACTTAAAAAGAGTGTTATAAGGATACTTTTTAATAACAGGCTGAAGATAATTCGCCGCTGCGGAGTAATCTACTAAAATTTCAGAATATATCTGAGAAAGATAATAGGAAGCTTCGGTCTTTGAATATCTGCCATACTTGTACGCTTTCTGAAGATAATCAATCCCCTCTTCAACTGAACCTGAAAAACCTGCAAGATTCAGCACCCATTTAAAAACACCCGGCACAAAACTGAAAGCAAAACTTAAAAGCCCCTTGCCCATATATGCATCATTATTATGCGGATTAGTCTCAAGAGTTTTATTCAGGTATCTGCCGGAATTTTTAGCTGCCCGGACAGCATCAAACGAACTACTTTCCTTAGCATAGACCATTGCCCTGAAACCATAGTTTGCCCCAAGCACATAAAGCGCATTTTCATCGTTATCATTGTTATCAAGCATCTTTTTGGCTTTATCAATTGCAAAATCGGAGAATTTCATGAACTTGTCAAGCTCACTTTTTTCCTTATTGCTGAGATATGTCCAAAGATAAACACCTGATTTATAATGATACCCCCTTGCATCATCGGGATACTTATCAATTATCTGCTGAAAGCAGTCTTCCGCCTGCCTGAACTGGAAATTATAAGAGTAATCCAGACCCTTATAGATAAGTCCCGGTATATCATTCTGTGCAAAAAGACTGCATGATAAAATTACGAAAAGAAAAAAAAAACGTTTAATCATTACCCTTAAAAGCAGATGAATTAGAATATTCAAGCGATGCTTTAACAAATTCACGGAATAACGGATGTGCCTTTGCCGCCCTTGATTTCAACTCAGGATGGAACTGACAACCCAAAAACCAGGGATGTTCCGGCAGTTCAATCATCTCAACCAGTTTGTCATCGGGCGAAAGTCCGCTTAATACCATGCCTTTTTCTTCCAGACATCCGCGAAATTTATTATTAACTTCGTAGCGGTGACGGTGACGTTCTGAAATCGTTTCAGTTTTATATGCTTCGATGGCTTTAGTCCCTGATTTTATTTTACACGGAAATGCGCCAAGCCTCATCGTGGCACCCTTATCCTTTATTTTCTTTTGCTCCGGCATTATATCGATAAGATTATAATTATTCTTCACAAATTCGGTGCTGTTTGCTTTTGCAATACCGCATATATTGCGTGCAAATTCTACAACGGCTAACTGCATACCAAGACAGATACCAAAAAACGGAATGTTATTTTCGCGGGCATATTTAATTGCCTCAATCTTCCCCTCAACGCCACGTTCGCCAAAACCGCCGGGGATCAATAATCCGTGAATACCCTTCAGCATCTTTTCAGCATTGTTGCTGTTCACTTGTTCAGCTGCGATAAACCTCAGCTTTACTTTAACATCATTCTCTGCTCCGGCATGTACAAACGACTCGGAAATGCTCTTATAAGCATCAAGATAATCGGTATATTTACCGCAGACAGCTATTTCAATCTTATTAGCAGGATTAATAACCTTGCCGACAAACTGCTCCCAGTTGTCCAGCTTAGTTTTCATATCAGGAAGCCTGAGATGCTTTAATACAATCCGGTCCATTCTCTGCTTATGAAGCACAAGTGGCACTTCATAAATTGTTGAGCAGTCGTAAGCCGAAATTACAGACTCAGTATCAACATTACAGAAGAGCGCGATTTTCTCTCTTAATTCCTTTGAGATTTTCTTTTCGGAGCGGCAGATAAGAATATTCGGCTGAATACCAAGTTCAAGCAGATTCTTTACGCTGTGCTGAGTAGGTTTGGTTTTCACTTCGCCGGCAGACTGTATATAAGGCACAAGAGTAACATGGATGCTTATCGCATTCTTACGTCCTGCTTCCATCATAAGCTGGCGCATCGCCTCAATAAACGGCAGACTCTCAATATCGCCTACAGTTCCGCCTATTTCAGTAATAACGATATCATAATCACCGGTCTCGCCAAGTTGCTTCATACGATTTTTAATTTCATCGGTAATATGAGGTATAACCTGCACAGTCGCGCCAAGATAATCTCCCCTGCGTTCCTTGCTGATTACATTAAAATACACCTGACCGGTAGTCGTATTGTTAGCTCTGGTCATATTTACGTCCAGGAACCTCTCATAATGCCCCAGATCGAGGTCCGTCTCGGCTCCATCGTCTGTTACATAGACTTCGCCATGCTGAAACGGGTTCATTGTACCCGGATCTACATTTATATATGGATCAAACTTCTGAATAGTAACGCTGAACCCTCTCTGCTTTAGCAATAATCCCAAAGATGAAGCTGAAATTCCCTTGCCTAATGACGATACAACGCCGCCCGTAACAAATATGTACTTAACCTTCTTTTTGCCACTCATGTTTATATCAATTTATTATATGTGATGAATTTATCTTAAAAAAAGAACGATACTTCTATCCGCCAAACGGAAAAGCCCATATTTTTAACTCTGATTACTTAGAAAAATTTGCTGGTCCGGAAAATTAGAACTGTATTTTAGAGCGTTCTTTAATAGCAGGTTTAAACTTATCTAAATTTTTGGCAAAGTTCTATAAACAATATTAAATAATTTATAAAAGTTGTGACTAATAGTCTGAGTTTCATTCTCTCTGCATTAATGAGTCCCGGGCCTGTAAAGAATTAAATCTGTAACGGTTGTTAACATAATATCCTCCAAAACTGCCAGCGTCTGTTTGATTTTTCCATTTTTAACTACCGGGGCATGTTGGTACTAACTTATAAATATGGAAATAAAATACGGAAATAACAGGGAAGTATTAAACGATACACCCTGAGAGTCAGCTACCGTTATAAATTTAACGGCTGTATGATGTTAACAGACAGCTTAAAACTTCAGACTGTCCGGTTTTACTTCCCAGGGTTAAAGCTTATCAGTAAAAATATCGGTAAATACACTAAAAGAGTCGGCGAATACACTCCGAGAGTCAAAGAATACTCTCGGAGTGTATTTTAATATACTAAAAGAGTATTCTTTGACTCTTTTAGTGTATTTCTCAATGCTTTCAGACTTCCCTGGCACTCTGTTTGACTATAAGCAGATGCTTATTTTTTCTGCCCTGAAGTTAATTATGTTAACCCTGTGAATATTTTAGCCGGAGCGGAGGGCATCGGGTAAAAAGCTGAGAGTGTAAATATTTTTGTGTGAAATAAAGAAATCAAATGTCAGAGATATCTATGAATCCTGCATTGTCATATAAATGATATGAATCATACAAATCACAGTTCGGATGTATTTTGCGGAATATGAGTTAATTATACTGATAATCTCACCCGTTTTCTCTGAAGCGATTAAGAATAAAATGGTAATTTGTACCCGCAGGAAGTATATGAGAAACTGTCAGATAAGTGAAATATCATTGAGAAACGGTAGCTTTGCACGTGTTTTCGCAACTTCATTCATATCAATATCTATCGTTATAATCTGCTCTTTATCTTCCAGTGAAACAAGCTCATCGCCATAGGGTCCATAAACACCTGAAAAACCATTATAATTTAGCACCGGGTCAGCACCTGTCCTGTTCACGCCAATTATAAAACTCTGATTCTCAATAGCTCTCGCCCTAAGAAGAGCGCACCAGTGGGCTATTCTTGAAGCAGGCCAGTTAGCGATTATTACCATTAGTTCCGCCCGTTCTTTAGCATAAAACCTGAAAAGCTCAGGGAAACGAAGATCATAGCAAATCGAAAGACCGGTTTTCACACCGTCTATGTCAGTTATGACCGTATTCTTTCCTTTACTGTAATTTTTATCCTCGCCGGAATATGAAAACGGGTGAATTTTATGATATTTATTAACAAGTTCACCTCTGCGGTTAATATGAACAAGAGTATTAAAAATTTCATCGCTCTCTTTTTCTATTAATCCGGCAATTATATTTGAATTAAACTTCACAGCAAGCAGACTGAAATAAGCAAAACTGTTGCCATCGACAGATTCGGCAAATTCTTCTGACTTCATTGTAAAACCGGTAAGCGTCATCTCCGGCATTATGATAAGATCAAAATCTTTTTTTTGTCCTGACAGTAATGAAGTGATTTTCTTCTTATTATTCTCTATATCTTCCCAGTCAGGGCTATATTGCACCAGCGCTAATTTCATAATTTTTTATACCTTATAGAATATTGCGAAGTTATATAATCATTTCGTTTCAAAAATAATCTTTTTAGAATAATTAAAGAAGTAAAAAACTCAGTATCCGCCAGAATTTTAGCTGCAAAGGGAACAATTATAAAAAACAAATTGTATTTTACTGTAAAATGAGATAATTTTAATCAGAACTTTAGTTCAAATAACACAACATCCCTAATACTGGAGCAATTATGATCAATGAAAGAATTCAAAAAGCATTAAACGATCAGGTAAATACAGAGATTTATTCATGGTACCTGTATCTCTCAATGGCGGCTCACTTCGAACATATTAATTTTAACGGATTTGCAAAATGGATGAAACTTCAGGCTCAGGAAGAAATGACTCATGCAATGAAAATCTATGATTACTTAAATCAGGTTAATGCAAAGGTTGTTTTTGACAAAATTGAAACCCCGCCTACAGAATGGGTTTCACCTCTTGCATTGTTTGAAGAAATCTATAATCATGAATTAAAGATTACTGATTCAATTAATAAACTGACTGATCTTGCAATTGAAGTAAGAGACCATGCTACAAATAATTTCCTGAGCTGGTTTGTAAATGAACAGGTAGAAGAAGTTGCAACTACTGAGCTTATATTAGGCAAACTGAAATTTATCGGAGATAACCACAGCGGGATATTCTTCCTCGATCATGAACTTGGAAAAAGAGTTTAATCAGTTTCTTAATAGTTTTTACAAAAAAAGCCTGGCAGATTTGTCAGGCTTTTTTGTTACAGATAATGCTGAGAATAAGGATTATTAAAATCAGAAAAATGAGCAGGATTACTTCAGGAGTAAGATTAAGAGGTAAGAATATGAGGAAAATTTGCCGTACATCCCCTGTCTTATTATATTTCTTGAAAGGAGAAGTTATTTTTCCTAATTTGCAATACAATTTTAAAATATTATGCCTCTAATTGACTTAAAGAATATTTCATTTTCTTACGCACATGGCAGTAAGGGAAGCAAACAAGATTTTTTTCTTAATAATATCAGTCTGACGATTGATGAAGGAGAATTTCTATCTGTTTTAGGTCCTAATGGAGCAGGTAAATCAACTCTTTTAAGGATAATTTCAGGAATACTGCAACCTTCCGCAGGTCAGTTAATGCTGGATAACAAATTATACAGCTCGATTTCAAAGCGTAACCTTGCCAGAATAATTGCTTTTGTACCCCAGTCCTCTTTAACGATTTTCCCGTTTAGCGTTAATGAGATTGTAATGATGGGGCGAACGCCTTATCTGAATATCATCGGACATGAAAGCAGCCTAGACAGGCAGATAGTTGATGAGGCACTTGAGTTTGCAGATATAAAGCATTTAAAAAATAAAGGAATTAATGAAGTATCCGGCGGCGAGGCACAAATGGCTTTTATTGCAAGAGCAATAGTTCAGCAGCCACGTATTATTTTACTTGACGAACCTAATGCTCATCTTGATATAAAGCGCCAGTTATCAATTTTTAATATGCTGAGAAAGCTGAATTCCGAAAAGAATCTTACGGTAATAGCCGTTTCACATGATCTTAATCTTGCTGGTTTTCACAGCAAACGAATAATACTTATGAAAGATGGCGGCATTGTGCATGATGACTTACCCGGTAAGATTCTTACACCTGAAAATATAATGAATGTTTTTGAGGTTGATTCTGCCGTTGCCCCTGATTTTGAATCCGGCAATGTCAGCGTTATGATTAAACCCGTGCTGTCATAAACTTATTACATGAAAGAAAAAACTAAAATAAAAGCCAGCGACACAGAAAAAATAAAAGAAAGAATAACGATTTTTGTAATCTTTATTCTTCTGTCTGATTTGATATTTCTCTATTTAAGTAAGTATTCAAGAAAGAACCTTTCGATACTGGAGTTTAATCCTTATAATATCGGCAACATTCTCAACTTTGCTTCTGTGATAATTCCGGTAACCGGACTGCTGATTTTACTTTTCAACAACAAGGTCAGCGACAAAAAATACTACACTTTTCTTGTCATTACGATAATAATGAACGTGCTACTTGTTTTAACGGTATTATTTAAGCAGATAAAGTTTCCGATGCCTGCAGGGTACTTATTCGGTTTTCCTTTCGAAAGGGTTTATATTACAGTTTTTTATTCGGGCTTTCAGTTTCTGCTTATTACTTTAGGTGTTTTCATCTGGCTGATAATATTCAAAGCTCAGGGGTTTGTTTATATATTTGCCCTGTTATATTCAGCTATAATAGTTTTTCTGCTTACCGCCTGGGCATTTATTTATACAAGTAATGACATCGGGGAGAATCCTGTTTCCATTAAAGACGGGAAAAAATATGATGCAGCTGTTGTGCTTGGGGCGGCGGTCTGGAGCAGGAATAAGGCAAGTCCGATATTTGCCTCGCGTATTGGCAAAGCCTGTAATCTTTATAATGCGGGCATTATAAAAAAGATTCAGGTAACGGGGGGCAATGCTCCAGGCGAGCTGACTGAAGCTGATGTGGCTTCAAAATTATTGATTAGTTATGGAGTTGATAAGAAAGATATCTGGATAGAGCAGAAAACTTCTTCCACAAGTGAACAGATTGAGTTTATTAAGGAAAACCTCGCTAAAAAACAAAACCTGAAAAGGATACTGATAGTCTCAGACCATTTTCATCTTAAACGGGTAATGGAAATATGTGATTTCTTTAATCTTAAAGCCGAACCAATGGCTTCGGATCTGATGCTAAGCTGGGAAAAATCACTCATGTATCAGTTAAGAGACAGCGTTGCGCTGTTGTTCTTCTGGTTTTTTGCATTGTAGGTAAAGTTTTTACAGGATAAATTTATAACGGGCAGGATTGCCGGTACCAATTAACAGAAAGAATGAGTAATTAAGAGATTATGATTAAAAAAATATCAAGAAGAGTATTAAGAGAAAAAGTACTGCAAATATTATATGCTTTTGAAATGAACGGGGACGGACTTAAAAATCTTACTGAAGGCATACTGGCAGACCTGACCGAAGATACTGACAAAGAATTCTGCCGTATGCTGGTTCACAAAATACTTGCCAACAAAAAACAACTTGATGAATTTATCAGCGACCGTATAGAAAACTGGGAGATGAACAGAATTGCAATAATTGATAAACTGTTACTTAGAATGGGTATCTGTGAAATACTCTATCTGCCGGATATCCCGCCAAAAGTTTCTATTAACGAGATAATTGAAATAGCTAAAAATTTCAGCACTCCAAACAGTGGCAAGTTCTTAAACGGCGTACTTGATACGATTCTTATTAAATTAAGGGAAACAGGGGAATTAAATAAAACCGGGCGCGGCCTTATGGATGATTCTTTAGTGAAAATTCCACACAATAAATCTTCTGATGAATAATAAAGGAAAGATATTTGCCTGGACCTTATTTGATTTTGCAAATACCGCCTTTTCAGTAATTATCGTTACTGTTATTTATTCAAAATATTTCTCCGGTTATGTTGCCGGCGGAAAAAACTGGCTTTGGGGGTTGTCTGTAAGTATTTCAATGGCACTTTCCGCTATACTCAGCCCGCCTCTTGGAGCAATTGCTGATTCATCACGTAACCGGAAAAGATTTCTTCTGGTATTTACATGCGTGTCAGTTATATGTACCGCTCTTATGTTTTTTGTTCACAAGGGTTATGTCCTGTCCGGAATGACCCTTTTTATTCTTGCCAATATCGGCTTTGAAGGCGGGCTGGTTTTTTATGATGCCTTCCTTCCAAATCTTACTGAAAAAAAGAATTTTGGCAGGGTCTCCGGCTATGGCTTTGCAATGGGTTACCTCGGTGCTCTGACTGTCCTTATTATTGTCATGCTTATTCTGCCGGAGCAATCCTCCCCCGACTATTATTTTTATATAAGACTTACTTTCCTTGTAGCCGCGGCTTTCTTTCTACTCTTTTCCATCCCTATGTTTTTGTTTATTCACGAACCCGGAAATGAATCGAGGCTCAGAACCGGTTTAATTAAAGCCGGAGTAAGGAAAAGTTTCTCTACTTTTAAGGACTTATTTTTTAAGAATAACTACCCCTCTGTTTCACGATTTCTTCTTGCCTTTTTTTTATATAATGATGCTGTTATAACCATAATTGCCTTTGCTTCAATTTTTGCCTCGAACATACTTAAAATGACAGATGCTCAGGTAATCTATTTCTTCGCAATAGTACAGAGTACCGCCGTAGCAGGTTCTTTTATCTTTGGAATTATTTCAGATCATATAGGTCCGAAGAAAACTATAATGATTACTCTTGTCATCTGGATTGCCGTTATTTCAGGAGCATTTTTTATTCAGACTGTCTTTGAATTTTATATTATCGGGCTTTTAGCAGGACTTTCAATTGGCTCATCGCAGTCATGTAGCCGCTCTTTAATGGCATTACTGACACCAAAGGAAAGGGAGGCTGAGTTCTTTGGTTTTTATGACGGCTTGTTTGGTAAGTCTTCCGCTATAATAGGTCCGCTTTTATACGGCGCGATTGCTGATATTTCGAATGAGCGATTTGCAGTTCTTGCCATTGGCTGTTTTTTTATCGCCGGACTTTTTCTTTTGAAAAAAGTTGAAGAACCTGAATATAAACAGAAAGATATTACCCCGCATAAATATCAGGTGCAGGACAAGCTCTCCTCTTAATTATACTTATAATCTTAATTGCTTCAGGAGCAATGAGTATGATTAACTTATGTTACGCAAAATTCATCCGGACTATGATTTATCTGTTTTTTTTGATTTATACGATAACGCAGGATTTCTAAATATCCCTGACTTTTGATTTTTTCATTTACGCAAAAATATTTACACCCTGACACTCTCCAAATAAACACCTGTTTATAATCAAATAGAATGCCAGAACAGTCTGAAAATATCGGGCAATATACCGGAAAAGTCGGTTTTGACACTAAAAGAGTCGGCGCCGACACTAAAAGAGTCGGCGCCGACACTAAAAGAGTCGGCGCCGACTCTTTTAGTGTCGATCTCAATTTTTCCAGTATATTTCATGGGATTTTAACAGGCGAAATTTAATCCGAAAAAGTAGAAATTGGAAGTCTGAAGCTTTAAGCTCTCTGTTAACATTATACAGCCGTTAAATTTACAACGGTCGCTGACACATATTCTGCCATCTGATTATTTTGCTTTGATAATAAAGATATTTTTGTTCTGTTAATTTATGTTACGCAAAAATGTCAGGACTATGAGTATGATTAAGAAAATTTCAGGACATATATCTATTTTTGCTGTTACACTCCGCTTTTCATTGCTGACATATTGGAAAACAACATTGATATCCGCTGAATATTAAACTTTCTTCTTAAAAGACCTCAGAAGCTTATATCTTAACAAAAAATAAAATGCCATAATACTGTAAAAAGTTTTACCGGATAAATCACCATTGAATCCCAGAAGATAAGTGATAATATAATTATTGCTGAAAGTGATGAATATTCTAAAAGGCGCCTGCCCCTGGCGGAAAGTTTTTTCAATTTGTGTAAAGGTATTTTTGTTTAATATGAACGCTGCAGACTTAAAATTCATGCACCCGTATCCCGGTCTCAACCAAACCCGATAATCATAATCATAATCATTCCCTGAACGATTATGATTATGATTAAGAAAAATACCGGTTATGTGTTCTTGGGCAGGTACTACTACTCATTAATTCGCACGCTATTTATTGAGAGTGCCATGATTTTTCTTTTCATTTACCTTCTCTTTCTTAGCCGCTTTCTTTTCTTTCATAGTTTTTGCCGGTTCTTTTTTTGTACTTTTTTTAGTATTCTGACCTTTGCTCATGATTTTTCTCCTTTTATTATTAAGGTTAAGATTCTGATTATAAAACAATTTTCGTAATTACATTAATAACATAATTATTGGGAATTAAGATATATATAAATAAAATATTGTACAATAGAGGGTCCCCTCTTAATCATACTCATAATCTTAATCTTAATTATATTCATTGTCAAAGCTGATAACTCTAAAAAAGAAATCTGTCGTACACTCACAACAGAACAAAGAGATGAAAAAAAAAACTTAATTCTCATACGCTCAAAAACACAGGTCATTTTATTTTTTGATCTATTCAACAGAATAGTTATTTTTAATTACCTTTTTAAAATATTTATTAGAACATGGTTATTATAAAATCTAAATTAATGGAAACAGAAAATGCAATTATCACATATAGAGAAAAAAAAGGACAGATATCCATTGAAAGTATCATTTTATATCCTGTTTGCAGGCTGGACAATTATTATTCTGGGAATATTTGCATGGTCGTATAAAACAACAAATGAAGAAACAGTTACGCTGGCAAAAAGAGAAGCCCGTAATGGGTATGAGAAAGATATAATGTTTCGTTCCTGGGCGACAATGCACGGCGGGGTTTACGTCCCGATAACAAAGGAAACCCCTCCCAATCCTTTTCTCTCAAATATACCTGACAGAGATATTACCACGCCTTCAAATAAAAAACTTACTCTAATGAACCCGGCTTATATTAACCGCCAGATTCATGAACTGTCTTATAAGCAGTCTGGAATTATTGGTCATATTACAAGTCTTAAACCTATCCGCAAAGAAAATGCCCCCGACAAGTGGGAAATTATCGCTTTAAATGAGTTTGAAAAAGGAGCAAAGGAATTTTCCGGATTTGATCTAATCAATAATGAAAAATATTTCCGTTACATGGGAGCTTTAGTTACTACCACAGGCTGTTTAAAATGTCATGAAACACAAGGATATAAGCTTGGCGATATAAGAGGAGGAATAAGTTCTTCCATTCCATGGAAGAATTACCAGCAGGCAATTATAATTCAGGCAACTAATTTATTGTTTGGCTATGGCGTTCTTTGGGCTATCGGGTTTATCAGCCTCCTTATGGTTAAAAAACGGTTTTTTATATACATTACCAAGCGCGATACAGATGAAGAAGAAATGCAGAAACTTAACGAAAAATTACAGTTATCTAAAAATATTATTGAAGAAAATCTGATCCAGGAAAATTTACTCGTAAAAGAACTTACAAAGACTAAAGAAAAACTTGAAAAAATAAATTCAGAGAAGGATAAACTTTTCTCTATCATCGCGCATGATTTGAAAAGTCCGTTCCAGGGTTTTCTGGGGCTGACAGAATCGATGGCTGAGGATATTGGCAGTTTTTCTCAGGATGAATTATCCGAGGTAAGTCAGATGATGTATGACACTTCCAAAAATATCTATGCGCTGTTAAATAATTTACTGGAATGGGCGCGTATGCAGCAGGGTGCGATAAGCTTTGAGCCGGTGGAAATAGATTTATCTGAAACAGTTTCCCGGAATATTGATTTAATAAGTACACGCGGGAAGCAGAAAGGGATTGAGATAATTAATGAAGCCGGCCAAAACCGGACTGTTAAGGCGGATGAGGCTATGCTTAATTCCATTCTGCGTAATCTTTTATCAAACGCTGTAAAGTTTACCAGGAATGGAGGTCAGATAAAGGTAAGCTCTAAAGAAACAGAGAATAATATGGTTGAGATATCAGTAACCGACAGCGGTATAGGAATGACGGAAGATTTATCTGAAAGGTTATTCATGGCAGATGAAAAAGTCGGACGTCAGGGTACTGACGACGAATCAAGTACGGGACTGGGTTTATTACTTTGCAAAGAATTTGTAGAAAGGCATGAGGGTAAGATCTGGGTTAAAAGCCTGAAAAATAGCGGGAGTGTTTTTTACTTTACCCTTCCGGGAACTAAAAATTCAGAATAAAGTATTTATTGGAAATTATTTTAAGGTGAATAAATGTTGATAATTCAGCTCATCCATAATTTAGCAATACTGGTAACTGTAAGCGTTGTTTCCGGCTTCATTAATGCACGATGGAGCAGAGAAAGCAATACAGGAAAAATCCTTCAGGGAATTACTTTTGGATTAATCGCTGTGCTTGCTATGCTTAGTCCGCTTATATTATCTCCCGGAATTATTTTCGATGGCAGATCTATTGTGCTTAGTCTTTGTGCATTGTTTTTTGGACCGGTTGCCGGCATTATGGCAGTTGTTGCCCGAATAATCATTGGCGGAGGCGGAACAATTATGGGTGTGTCTGTAATTCTTTCTTCAATAATTATCGGGCTTCTTGCCAATTTAATGAGACAAAAAAAAGCTACTCCTGTCAGTACAAAAAATCTCTTTTTATTTGGAATAGCTGTGCATCTCCTGATGCTATTTCTAATGTTATATCTTCCGATTGATCTTATCTGGTTAACTTTTCGGACTATGGCTGTTCCCGTGATTATATTCTATCCCATAGTAACTGTAATAATCGGCAAAATATTAATTGACCAGGAGAATAATACCAGATTATTTAATGAATTAAGAGAAAGCGAAGCAAAATACCACATGCTTTTTAACGCTAACCGGGATAGTATTTCCATTCTCAGTATCAACCCCAATGGCACTCCCTCTAATTTTGTTGAACTGAACGATGCCGCAGCCGAAATTTTTGGTTATACCAGAGAAGAACTTATGTCTTTAAACATTAAAGATCTGGAAATGGATGTTTCGGATAAGATTTTAAGAGACAGAATAGAAATTTTACATTCTCAAAGAAAGATTGAATTTGAAACTGTCATTAAAAATAAAGAAGGAAACAATAGAATTCTTGATGTAAAAGTATTTCTAATAAACTACCAGAATGAGCCGGCGTTAATGAATATTTCCAGAGATATCACCGAACGCAAACAGGCAGAGGAAAATATTAAGACTTCGCTCAAAGAAAAAGAAATATTACTCAGGGAAATTCATCACCGCGTTAAGAATAATATGCAGATAATCTCCAGTTTATTGGAATTGCAGGCTGATATGTTAACTGATAAAAAAATGCTGGAAGTTTTTAGGGATAGTCAGAACAGAATTCAGACAATGGCTCTGGTGCATGAGGTAATGTATAAGAGTCCGGATTTTACAGCCATAAATGTCAGGAATTATTTTAAAAATCTTATTGAGCATTTAAGCGAATCATATATGACAGGCAAATATCATATTGAAATTGAGCTTAATATCGATCATATTTCTCTGAATATTGATAAAATAATACCAATTGGTTTAATAGTTAATGAAGCAATCTCAAATTCATTAAAGCATGCGTTCCCAAATGGAAAAAAAGGCAGGATAATATTTTCAATGAAAGGAGATTCTGATAATAACTGTATCATTTCTTTTTCAGATAATGGAATTGGCATTCCTGACAATAAAAGTCCAGATGGACAAAAAACTCTTGGTTTGTTCCTGATTTCAAGTTTGAGCGAACAAATAAATGGTGAACTGACAACTTCCAGTTCAGATAATGGAACAGAATATAAAATCTCTTTTAGGTTGGAATAATCATCATAGCGGGCGGGTTTTACCCATGTCAGTCAGAATCAAACCACCTGCCTGTTAGAGTTTCGCGTAGTTCTACAACAGAGTCATATTATTGCAAAAAAAAAGGACAACCTTTTTTAAGGGTTGTCCTTTTTTTATTTAATTATACTTTTACTATTTGAGCATAATCATTTTCTTAGCACTTACATTATCACCCGTTGAGATACGGTAGATATACGTTCCGCTCTGAACCATTTTACCTAAATTATCTTTGCCGTTCCACTGTACAGAATAACTACTGTTTGAAACAGTACTAGGATCAACAAACTGCTCTGTAGTTGCATACTGAACGTCATAAGTCAATGGGCTACTGCTCTGTGCTGGAATAACCCATGAGAATACAGCCGAATTACCGACAATGCCAACTCCGTTTGCAGGACCACCAACTAATGGCATTATAGTACTGGCTCCAGGATTGACAACAAATGAACCATCGGTTGACCAATTAGAGTAAGTGCCACCACTATTATAATGCGCCCTGACTTTCCAGTAATAAGTTGTACCCGGAACTAAATCTGAGACCACAGTATAGGATACTTGTGATACAGAAGTGTATGGAATTGTCGTTGTATAAGGATGCCCGTCAGGATCATTTCCGCCCGGATATCCTGCAGTTCTGCTGTAGGTAACCTCGTATCCGTCAATTTCATCAGTTGAACCATTAAACCACCAGTAGAAAGTAGGTTTTAATGAACTAACCGTTGCACCGCCAACCGGAGAAGCTAAAATTGCTCTTCCGGCTCCGGCACTACCGATAACTGTGAAATCAGCCGTAGAAGACCAAGCAGTTGCTACTGCAGCTCCATTTAATCCGGCAACAGCCCAGTAATAATGAGTCCCATACGTTAACGGAGCAATAATTTTATAGCTTATCTGATCTACGCCCGTTACTGTGGCAACAGTATCGCTGGGCCAGGTCTGAGCTGGATTAGTTGACCATGATACTTTATATCCGGTAATTCCGGTTGAATTACCATTCATATACCAGTACAGAGTTGGGAAGTTAGTATATAAAGTTGAATTACCTTTAGGATACGAAGCAACAGGAACACCTATACCAAGTGAATTGGAGACAGTAAATGTGCCTTCATTTGAAGTATATACAACGCTGGCATTGGGTATTACTTTCCAGTGATAGGTAACTCCAGGAGTCAATGAAAAGCCTGTGAGTTCATAAGAAAAGAGATCGAGCTGGTCAGCTGATGTATGGACAATTGCTCCATCAAAACTGCCTCCCGTACCTGTGGAAATCTTAACCTTATAATTTACCCCGCTTGTATAAGTGCCAATATACCAATAGAATGTCGGATTAGTTGTATAAACAGTAACAGCCACCCCTCCTGTTGGATAAGAAAGAGTAGGTTTATATACAGTCCCCGCTCCTGCAGTTGTAAAACTCTTTACTTCTGAATATACAGTTGAAATTACTCCGTGTGTGCTCGTGGACCCTACTTTCCATTTATATGTGGTTCCTGGTAATAAAAGTCCGCCTGGAACATCGAAAGAAAGAGCGGTCCCGGCATCATATGCCTCATGAAGTAAACTATCATTACTTGAATAAATAGATACATAAAACCTGACATTATTTAAATCAAATCCGCTATTAGTGTACCAGTACAATGTTGGCGTATTTGTATAAACAGTTCCACTCAATGGATAAGACAGAACTGGTGTAACAGGACTGCCATCGGTTGTAAAAGTATTAACTGAAGATTTTGAGACAATATTGTTATGTGTATCTACTACCAGTACTCTCCACCAATATTTACTATTAGCAGTTAACACAGATGTGAAACTCAGATCCGTTCCAGTATAAATGGCAGCCACAACAGCATACCATTCTGTTTCCGTAGGAGCTGTTGCGCCTTCTTTTGCTACAGCCTGTAACTTATATTGCAGTCCACCCAAAACAGAGGTGTTGTACCAACTGAAGAAAGCTGAACTATAGTTTATTTTCGTACTGCTATCAGCCGGGTAACTTAGAATAACATTTACCTTAGGAACAGTTGTAAATGTTATTACCGTGGAACCTGAGTCGCTTCCCTGATGAGCGGTAACTGTGCATGTATAAACTGTACCATTTGTCAGGAACCCGTTTGCTTCGCGCCATTGGTATCCCACAGTATCCAATGCTCCAGGATTTGTCAGCCCGCTAGCAGGTGATAAAGCTACATTATAAGTTACTCCTGTGCCTGAACCGGGCCAAGTCCATTTAATTTCAGGAAGAATTGAAACGCCGTCCAGATTATTAATTGGATAAACCATTACCGGGGACGGTATTGCTGCTGTTCTAAACGATGACGAAGCAGAAGGTAACCCAAAATTTACGCCTCCATCATTTGAAGCGCTTACACGCCAGTAATATACTGTATTATAATTAAGAGATAATGCCCCTGATGTTGATATATTTCCAAAGAATACTGTTTTTGTCACTGCTGTATCAGCAGGAAAACCAATACTAGTACTAACTTTTAATTTATAATGGTCCCCACCTGAAACAGTATTCCAGTTTAATGCAACATTAACTGCAACTCCGGTTGCATTGTTAGCCGGAGTAACTAATACAGGCGTAGCAGGTACTGTTTTGAAATGATACACTCCTTCTGTTGCAGAACTCGTATCTTTTACATACCAATAATAATCTTTATTATTTTCCAATGGAGACCCAAAAGCGGAAATATTAACAAAGGTATCTGCAACTGTTTGAGTTAAACCGACCTGCACACCACCACCACCACGCAAGCCTCCTTTCCATAAGCTGACACTATCCCCACCAATGTGAAAACGTGTCCAATTAATTTGAGATAAACTAATAGAAACACCAGTAGAATTATCTGAAGGAGCGACCGGAGTTTGTGCAAATGTAGTAGTTGCTGCTAAAGCAAGCACTACTATCATTAATTTAAAAATATTATTGCCATGTAGCCTGGAATAATTCCAAATGTTGCCAATGGACTTATTTGAATTACTATAACTTTTTTTTATGGTGTACATTGTACCCCTCTCTTATTTATTAATAAAAATTAATTAAGAAACCACTTGTCATGCGGCTGTAAAACCGCGGTTCAATCCTTAGTTTTAATTAAGGAAAGCTTTTTAGCGTTGCCGCTGTAAACATTATTGCCGGCATCTTCTTTCTCCTGAATATTACAGAACCTTTTCCTGGGAAAAGCAGTAATAATAACAAAAGTAAGAGAACCCGTCAGCACCATCAGAATTTTTTGCAGAACCGGGGCTATTTCCATTTTTCCTTCGAAAAATTTCGATAGTGAATTATATGATTTGAACTTCCCGGCAAACCTCCGTTTAATTATTTAATAGAGTTATCAATCACACATATCACAGTTTATACTGCTATTATTTTACAGCACTATAACTACAGCCCATTTACAGGGATAAAATTAATAAATTATTTATTTTTCTCACCTCCATTAGTTTTAGCTAGCAACTATTTCCCACGTAAAACAGACAAACTAACAAAAAGACTATGAGTCGTCAACTAGTTAAAACGAGATGTTAATAAAAGAAGTTCAACTAACGCTATACGCACTCTTATGAATTAATTTGCAATTATTTCAGGATTAAAAACGCGGGTATCCCGCTAACGTTAGTAAAATATTTAATTAAATAAGAACAGTAACCAGAAAATATCAGAACAATAAAAATCCCTTTTACTGATATTTTTAATGAGTTATAACATTTTTTGTCATTCTCATCTGCAAAAGCAAATGCTTTTATATTAGCTTACAAAACGACATACTGCCACTTGGGTAAAAAAAACGTTGGAAATTGATATTTTTACTTCCCAATAACTATGCCTTTATGAAATTGATACGAATATGTAAGAAAGGCTGAATTTCACCGGATTTTTTTTGTTCCAAAATAAGACATTTTCTCAAAAAGAGTCATTCTGATGTATCACCAGTTAATCAGTTTTATATTAGTTACCAGAAAATGAACTAAGACAGAGATAAATAGCTGATAAAAGAAGCAGGGAATTGATTTAGTGAATATTATTTGTTAAAATAACTATGGTATTTTAATAAAATAAGTTGCCTTACACAGTACATCTCTTATGATGGTCTAAAACGGGCAGTCAGCTATAAAAGAAACGGAAAGGTGGCAGAGTGGTTGAATGCGGCAGTCTCGAAAACTGTTGTACGGGTTACCGTACCGGGGGTTCGAATCCCCCCCTTTCCGCAAAGGAAAAACTAAAATCAGCCTTATTTCTACAGATTTATAGTTTTATTTAAGAACGAACCTGTCGTAAGACTGGACGGACAGTCCATTTAACCCGCCTGAGGAGCATGAAACTATTGACCGGCAATGGGATTTATTTCCATTACAGGGGGTTAATCTGACAACCAGCCGGAATCTGTCCGGTTAAAACTGAAAATGAAATATTTCCCTGATCCTTAATTTATTCCGGACAGCAGTAATTTACACGAAATTCTTTACACTCCCCTCCGGACTATTTTACAACGACTTTAGACAAATTTACAACAACTCCAGACTGCCCCGCAACGACTTTAGACAAATTTACAACGACTCCAGACTGCCCCGCAACGACTTTAGACCATCGCGCAAACACTTTAGACTGCCATACAACTACTTTAGGTTACCACGCAACGGCTTTAGGAGTCCCTGCAACGACTCCAGACCATCACGCAACGATATTATAACACGGCAACGGGACTAAATGGTTTGCCACAACTGCTCCGGACTGTTTTACAACGACTCCAGGCCATCGCGCAACAACTTTAGACTATCATACAACGACTTTAGGTTACCACGCAACGACTTTAGGAGTCCCTGCAACTACTCCGGACTATCACGCAAACACTTTAGGCGTCCCCGCAACAACTTTAGACTGCCGCGCAGCGACTTTAGACACTCCCGCAACTACTCCGGACTACTTTGCAACGACTCCGGACCC
>JBAXDX010000032.1:0-27634 GCA_037140715.1 Ignavibacteria bacterium | reverse complement strand
GTACTTGGAGTTTTCCGATTGACCCGTGACGCTCCCACGGGGTACTTGGAGTTTTACAAGTGCCTCGCGAGGATTTTGCGAAGCATCCGGAGTTCTCTAAAAAATGGACGCGTCCCGTCTTTTTATTAAATTAATAATAATTTTGCTCCTTCAGCATCCGGCCATCGCTCTTCCCTTTCGGCTTCGGGTTAGGGAAACCTGTTTTTTTTTCGTAACTTTGCAGTATGAAAATCCACACGCCAAATACTGCCAAATTACTTATGTTGTAACGCAACTCCCCCTGTCTTCAGAAATATCCATCTGCAATACTGAAACGTCTTTCAGCGGAGCGAATTATCAAAAGCAAATTTTAGATTTTATATAAAAGCATATCATTCAGAAACAATAATAATAACAATGAGCAATTCAAAAGAGATAAATAAAAGACGCACTCTCGCAATTATCAGTCATCCGGATGCCGGAAAGACTACCCTGACAGAGAAATTCCTCTTGTTCGGCGGAGCTATTCAGGTGGCAGGCGCGGTTAAGTCAAATAAGATAAAGAAAAGTGCAACAAGTGATTTTATGGAAATTGAGAGGCAAAGGGGCATCTCGGTCGCTACTTCGGTTATGAGTTTTGACTATAATAATACAAAAATCAACTTACTGGACACTCCCGGCCATAAGGACTTTGCCGAGGATACTTACAGGACTCTTACGGCTGTGGACAGCGTTATACTTGTGGTTGACTGCGTTAAAGGAGTGGAACCGCAGACTGAAAGGCTTATGGAAGTGTGCCGTATGCGCAAAACTCCCGTCATTATCTTTATAAATAAAATGGACCGCGAAGGACGTAACAGTTTTGAGCTTTTAGACGAACTGGAAGATAAACTTTCAATCCGCGTGCGTCCGTTAAGCTGGCCTGCCGGCATAGGACAAAGTTTTAAGGGGGTATATAATCTTTATAATAAGAGTTTTAATATTTTCAGCTCCGGTAAACAGACTCTTGATGCAAATATGATTGTCGCTGACGATCTTGACGATGAAAACCTGCGGAACAGCATCGGGCGCGACTATGTGAGACAGTTAAAGGAGGATGTACATCTTATAGAAGGCGTATATGGCGAATTTGACAGCCGTGAATATCTCGATGGCGAGGTCGCTCCGGTATTCTTCGGTAGCGCAATTAATAATTTCGGCGTGAAGGAACTGCTTGACACCTGTTGCGAGATAACTCCCGCGCCCCGCGGACGCATGACGGATTTAAGAATGGTCGAAGCGCATGAGGAACTGTTTTCCGGCTTTATTTTTAAAATTCATGCCAATCTTGACCCTAAACATCGCGACAGAATAGCTTTCCTGAGAATCTGCTCCGGGAAATTTGAACGGAATAAGTATTTTCATCATGTAAGGCTTGATAAGAACTTCCGCTTTTCTTCGCCCGCTGCATTTATGGCTCAGGAGAAGAGTATAATTGATGAAGCCTATCCCGGCGATGTGATAGGTCTTTATGATACCGGAAATTTTAAGATTGGCGACACTTTGACGGAAGGGGAAAATATTACATTTAAGGGAATACCAAGCTTCTCTCCTGAAATATTCAAAGAACTTATAAATACAGACCCGATGAAGACTAAACAACTCGAAAAGGGAGTTAAACAGTTGACTGATGAAGGCGTGGCTCAGTTATTCATTCAGCCGCTCGGCAACAGGAAAATAGTCGGGACTGTGGGCGATTTGCAGTTCGAGGTAATACAGTATCGTCTGCTTCATGAATATAATGCCTCATGCCGTTTTCAGCCGCAGAATTTTTATAAAGCATGCTGGATTACTGCGGACGATGAAAAAAAAGTAGAGGATTTCATACGTTACAAGCCCGATAATATTGCATACGACAAGGAAGGCAGTCTGGTGTTCTTTGCCGAATCGGAATGGCTGCTTAAGAAAGCAATCGAGAACAATCCCGGCATAGTTTTCCATTTTACATCCGAATTTAAGACGGGCTGATTCAGCCACAGGCGGTTCAGCCCAGAACAGATGATTCTTTTTTCAAAATATCATAAACGGTTAATGGATAATATCAGCATTAAAATAGATAAGCTTACTAAAAGCTACGGTTCAAAAATAGTATTTGAAAACCTGAGTCTTGAGATAGAAAGAGGCTCCTGCTATTCCCTGCTTGGCAAAAACGGCGCGGGCAAGACTACGCTGATCAACTGTCTGCTCGATATGATTAAACCCGACAGCGGAACGGTTAATATCTGCGGATATGATTTCCAAAGTTCGGGATTAAAGATTAAAAGCCTTACAGGTTCCGTCTTTGAGAATAATCCGTTAATCGAAGAGTTCACAGGAGAAAATTACCTCTGTTTTGTCGGGATGCTCTACAAAATACCGCAAAAGGAGCTGAGTCACAGAATAGAAACTATAACTGACTACTTCTTTTCCGACCGGAAGGACTTAAAGAAAGGAATAACGGAATATTCTACCGGCATGAAGAAGAAACTTGGCTTATGCGCGGCAATACTTCACACGCCAAAGGTTCTTGTGCTCGATGAGCCATTTTCCGGACTCGATCCGGTTGCTGCACAAATGCTGATTCAATTTATTAACTCATATCTTAATGCGGACAGGATTATTTTTCTCTCGTCTCATGATTTGTCTTATGTTGAGAAGGTATCAACACATATCGGCGCGCTTGACGAATGCCGGCTTGTTTATAACGGAACACTCGAAAACTTTACGATGAACGGAACAGGCCTGCTCGACCAGGCTCTGCTAAAGCTTCTTAAACCCGGGGAAAATAACCTCAAAAATATAGACTGGATTTAGGAATTTGGAAATGAATCTTATATCGTTCGTTTTTAAAACCCGGCTTAATTTCTTTTTCAAAGGCGAAGGGTCTGCGTCAAGAATTACAGGACTTACGATATTCTCGTTGCTTGCTTTATTCTACGGACGGGTATCTGCTTACTTTCTTGATAATTCCTTCATTCCCGACACCCTGCAGATGAAGATAAATATAATACGCGGGATTTTTTCTTTATTGTTTTTATCCACTATTACAAGAGTATATCTACCGGGCTATAAACCAAAGACCGATTTTATCCCTGCAGTTTTCCCTGTATCGCACGGGAAAAGGTTCTTAATCGATTTGCTTGCAGATTTCCTCTACCCGTATTTTTTTGTTCTTTTATTATTTATAACGGTAATAAAAATATTTTCTTCGGAGTTTGATATATATTTTTATCTTCAGGCAATATCCGCCTTATTCTCAGGGCATTTTATCCGGCGGATTTTCCAGTCGTCTGCGGAGCGGAAGCTTAAGCTTAATGCAATGACCGTTATATTTATAGTTATTAACCTTGCAGTCTGCATATTTATTATTTATCAGTTTAATTATCGAACGCTAAGTCATAATTTAACCAGCCTTGCGCTGACCTTAGCTGTGATGGTAGCGTTATTCGCGACAGACAGTATAATTGAGCGTTCAGTTATCGAATCAGGAATAACATCGGGCGGCAGGAGTTACAAGTCCTCCCGGTTAGACAATTCGGCAGCGGTTTTTATACTCAGAAACAAAAGCGCGCGCAAAACGATAATGGTCGCTATGTTACTGAAGCTGTTTTTCATCGTGCTTGATCTTGGAATATATTCGCAAAGCGGCAGGCATTTATTTTCTAATATGTACATTGTCTGGATTTACGTTTCGCCTGTAATACTGTTCTCTTATATTTATAGCAACACATGGGGTTTTTACCGGTCGCTCTGGTTTACCATTGATAAATGCACCGGCGATTTTAAGAAAATCGTAACGATGCAGCTTAAAATAATGGCATTCCCATTTATTTTAGACTTCCTTACAGCTTCCGTGTACTTTATCCTGAATAAAGAAGATATAGTTTTCGGATTTGCTTTCTATTTTACTTCCCTTCTTTTAATAATCCCATTTAGTATAACAGCTTCCATTACCGGAGCACGCTATGTGGGAAAGCCCCTTTCCTTCCGCGCAAATTCATCGACAGGTGTAAGGTTTGGAGCCATTGCCCTGGTTTCCTCAATATTTCTTATAAAGTTCTATCCATTTCTTAAATGGGCGGTTCTTCTGTATATCGCCGCGGCTTATTTCTCGCTTAAATACATTGCCGGCAAATACCCTGCATACAAATATGTTATTTTCGGGAAACTCTTCCACAGCGGAAAGTCTTAATCATACTCATAATCCTAATTTTACTTATAATCAGAGTATGATCAGTATTATGAGTATGATTAAGATTAAAAAATCGGTTCACCAAAAACTAATACTTTTCCATGCATAACCTTTATTCTTCAGCAAATGTTAATTATATTTAGATTGCTTATCAAAATATTGTTTATAGTAGCCAGTTTTTTATTTTAAAACATCAACACCTCAGTCGTACCGACTCACACTGAGGGAGTGAAAACAGGAGTAATAATGTCAATAATACCAATTACGGTTTATGGCGACCGTATATTAAGAGAAAAAGCCAGGCCGGTAACCGATATTGACTCAAAATTAATTAAAAACATAAAAGATATGTTTGCAACAATGCGCAATGCTAATGGCGTGGGCATTGCGGCTAACCAGGCGGGCATTAATAAATCCATTTTCATCATTGACATATCTTCAATGGAAGGATTTGAGAAACTGAAACCTGTTGTCATGATAAATCCGAAGATAGTTCTGTTTTCCGATGAAACTGTATTGATGGAAGAAGGCTGTCTGAGCGTACCGAAGCTTAAAGCCGAAATTGTACGTCCTGAAATGATAAAGATTAATTATTATAATACTGATATGAAGGAATTTTCGTTAGAAGCAGGTGATTTCTTTTCCCGTGTAATCCAGCATGAATATGATCATCTTCAAGGTAAGTTATTTACTGACCATTTATCAGATGACCTTAAAAAACAGATAAAAAAAGAATTGCTTCTTATAAAGAACCGGCAGATTGAAGCAGATTATCCGGTTACGGATAAAGTAAGAAAATAGCAGTAACTTAAAACCGGAGCTGTAAATGAAAATAGTTTTTATGGGAACGCCCGACTTCGCTATCCCCTCTCTTAAGATTCTTATTGAAAACAAATATGAGATAGTATCTATAGTAACTACTCCGGATAAGGAACGAGGACGCGGGCAGAAAGTAACCTTTACGGCTGTAAAGGAATTCGCGCTTATGAACAATATTCCAACGCTGCAGCCTGTATCGATGAAAGATGAAGAATTTATTAATTCGCTGAAGGCATTAAACGCCGACCTGTTTATTATTGCAGCATTCCGCATACTGCCGAAGGAAGTATTTACAATTCCGTCAAAAGGCTCATTCAACCTTCACGGCTCGCTTCTGCCAAAGTATCGCGGAGCCGCACCGATACAATGGGCAGTCATTAACGGTGATAAGGAAACAGGGGTTACGACATTCTTTCTTCAGGAAAAGGTTGACACAGGCAATATTATTCTGAAAGAAAGCATTCCCATTGAAGCAGATGACAATTTTGGAACACTTCACGATAAAATGAGTTTGTCAGGGGCTGATGTTGTTCTAAAAACAGTCCGGCTTATTGAATATGGGAAAGCTTTTCCTCAGTCTCAGGATGACACAATGGCAACTCCTGCACCAAAGATAACAAAAGAGACTGCAAAAATAAACTGGGCGAAGCCTGCCTCAGAGCTGCATAATCTGATTCGCGGGTTATCGCCGCATCCGGCAGCTTATTTTTATTATAATGACAGGATGTATAAAGTTTACAAATCATCAGTAGTAAACGACAGTTCATTAAAGCCTGGTGAAATTTCCCAGACGAAGACTACTTTAACAGCCGGCTGTTCAGCAGGCGCATTAAATATTTTAGAAATCCAGCCGGAAGGCCGCAGAAGAATGACAACAGAAGAATTTTTGCGCGGATACAGCCTTCTGTAATCACCGGTACAGGTATATTATCCTCTGATTTTAAGAGATATAAGAATAATTTTTTATCATCCGGGAACAGGAACTTATGTTGAATATTATAAGAATAAAGAATGCTACTTTTTACGCATATCATGGCGTTATGACAGAAGAGCAAAGTATTGGTGGCAAGTTCGAGGCTGACGTTGACCTTTACACAGATTTCCATGAAGCCACCGAACATGATAACCTGAAGGAAACAGTTGATTATGGCAAAGTATATAAATATATTTCCACCCTTGCCCTCGAAGGTAAATTTAAGCTGATTGAAACGCTGGCTGTAAGAATTGCCGATGGCATACTAATTAACTTTCCAAATGTAAAGAAAGCGGCTGTGCGCATAAGAAAGCATAATGCTCCTTTAGGCGGATTTGTTGATTATGTGGAAGTCGAAGTAATTAAGGAGCAATCTGATGGAAAAAACAGACAAAACCAAAGCTAAACAATTCCTTAGGCTGAAAAGAATTGCTTTTATCGGGGTTTCCGGAAAAGCTAAAGATTTTTCAAGGATGCTATTTAACGAATTGATTAACCGGAGTTATGAAGTGATTCCGGTGAATCCCTTGTCCGCTGAAATCGAAGGACGAACTTGTTTCAAAAGTATAGGAGATATAATTCCGGCAGCCGATGCAGTCATAATATTTACCAAAGCCCGCCCAATCGCAGAGCTGGTAAGTCAGTGTATAAATGCAGGTGTGACAAATATCTGGGTGCAAAATGGTCAGCCGAATATAAACAGAGATACATCCTTTAGAGAACTATGTGAAAATAACGGGGTCAGCCTTATTACCGGTTGCTGCCCGTATATGTTTCTTCCCGGTGCATCTTTTATTCACCGGCTGCATGGATTTTTTGCGGGAGTGAAAGCAGAATAAGGAATTTTCATTCTTTTTACCAGACAAATTATTTAACTAAAAGACTATCGCGACTGCGAAGTCTTTTAGAAACTTAAAGTCCCGGTATTCTAAACTAAAATCGGGATTAATGATGCGGTTTAATTAAAATAATTTCCTGTTGCGGAAAGGAAATAAATTCACAGCCGTCTTCAGTAACGATTACCTCTTCTTCAATTGTAGCTATGCCAAAACCATTAATCGACAGTCTTGGTTCTATTGTATATACCTCATTTACTTCGATTGGTTTAAAAGGTAGCGAGCCATACCTGTCCCATCTTGGAGCAAGCAGTCCCCCGCCATCGTGTGCCATGCGTCCTATCTGATGACCCAGAGCGTGAGGATATTCCTCGTAACCATGGTTTACAATGTAACTGCGTGCTACGTCATCGATATCGCAACCATGTTTGCCAGGCTTTATTGCGCGGGCCGACAGCTGTATAGATTCCTTAATTACATCAAAGCCTCTCTGAACTTCCTCGGGAGCTTTTTCCTCGCCATCTCTAAGAATATACCAGGTTCTCTGAAGGTCAGAACAATAACCTTTATAACTGATGCCAAAATCAATATTAAGAACATGTCCCTGCTGAACCTGCTTATCAGTTGGAGTTGCATGAGCGCCGGCGGTATCAGGACCGGTAAAAACGGAGGGACAATATCCGGCATCCCAGGATAAACCGAAGCCTCGTTCTTTAACAATCCCTCTCATATATTCAGCTATCTGAGATTCAGTTACGCCTGCTTTAATAAATTTTGTAGCTTCGTCAAATATATCGAGAGTAAGTTGTACGACTTCCTTCATTATGCTTATTTCAGCGGGAGACTTGCGGCCACGCAGAGCGTTAATAATATCCTCCGATGAAACCAGACGCTCCAGATACGGAGTATCCTTTAAATGATCCGTAAGTTCGAGGTACATGCCGTGGGTCAGACCATCGGCAAGACTGCTGTCGCGTGAGTAATTAATCGCAATCTTTTTCGGATCAACTCGTTCCAGCTCTTCTATCAGAGGCTGTTTAACAGAGTTTACATAGCCGATGACATTCTTATATATTCCATGTACTTTTATATTAGCGACATCGAGCGAGCCGACAATAGAAGTAGTATCTCCGTCTCTGGTAAGAATAAAAGCCGACTGCCAGGTGCAGTTTGTACCTGCTACCATGTCCATTGAAGGATCTCTTATATTAGAACTTTCGCGCACAAAGATTAGCCACATATCGATATCCTTTTCCTGAAGAATTTTTACAGCCTGTTCAATTTTCTCTAATATCATCTCTTTTGACATAAACGCTCCGGCGGGAATATTTTTATAAAGTTCTATGTTAAATATCTCTAATGCAGAACTCTCAGATGCCATATTCAGGATGGCTGAAAACTGAAAGCTGTTTCAAATTTCATTACAGACTGTTTTTATTTATATTAAACATACCCATTTAAAAATTCTAAGGCAAATAAACTAAAAAAACTTTTACTATGCATCATACACCGATAATAGAAGCTCTTGTAATTATCTTTCTTGCTTCACTGCTGATAATATTTATATTCCGTAAACTTAACCTGCCAGGCATTGCGGGGTTTTTAACTGCGGGAATACTTATCGGTCCGCACGGCTTTAAGTTAATTACAGAGATCAGAACAATAAACGTGATGGCCGAGATTGGCGTAATGCTTCTGCTTTTTACAATCGGACTTGAATTTTCTGTTTCCAGACTATTAAAAATCAGGAGATTCCTTTTTGTAGCCGGAGGTATGCAGGTTTTGTTTACGATTTTATTCTCCTCCATAGTTTTTATTTTCTTAGGCATCGGAGTTAACCAGAGTATATTCTTCGGCATGTTAATAAGCCTTTCAAGTTCTGCCATTGTGCTAAAACTTCTTTCTGATAAAGACGAACTCAATGCTCCTCACGGAAAAATTTCTCTGGGCATTCTGATTTTCCAGGATCTTGCGGTTGTACCTATGATGATGATGCTTCCCCTGCTTGGAGCGGGCGGAAGTCCTGATATTTCAAAGCTGGCGCTTAATCTGTTCAACTCATTTGGAATTCTTGTAATAGTTATACTTGTAGCGCGTTTCCTTATTCCCAAAGTGCTTTACCAGCTTGCAAAGCTACGTATAAGGGAAGCATTTACAATCGGAATAATACTGCTTATACTTGGGACTGCTTTCCTTACCGAAACGCTTGGTCTTTCTCTTGCATTAGGAGCTTTTATTGCCGGAGTTCTTCTTTCCGACACGGAATTTACTCATCAGGTGTTTGCCGATATTCTGCCTCTTAAAGATGCGTTTAACAGTTTGTTCTTTGTCTCTATCGGACTTTTATTTAACTATAATTTTATTGCGCTTTACCCGTTTCAAATAGCCGGACTTACGCTTGGCATTATTTTTTTGAAAACGATAATCATAATACTCGTTGTACTCTCGATGAGATACCCGGTGAGGGTTGCCGTAATGGCAGGAATAGGACTGGCACAGATAGGCGAGTTTTCTTTTGTCCTGGCACTTACATCAATGCCGCATAAATTAATGCAGGATATATATTATAACGCATTTCTGACCAGCTCGATTTTTACAATGTTGCTTACGCCGCTTCTGTTCCAGTTTGCCCCACGGCTTGCTTATGGAACTAAAGATTTCAAATGGACAAACAAAACAAAGACAGAACCCGGTAAGAAAGAGCGGCAGTTAAAAGACCATGTAATCATAGTCGGGTTTGGCCTGAACGGGCGGAATGTTGCACGCGTGCTAAAGGAAACCGGAATACTCTACATCGTGCTGGAATTAAATCCTGAAACGGTTCGGCGAATCAGACTTAAGGGAGAAAATATCATCTTCGGCGATGTTATAAGAAAAGATGTACTTGTAAGTGCCGGCATTAAGGAAGCCAATATAATAGTTTTTGCAATCTCGGACCCGCATTCGACTGAAATCGGCATCAGGATGGCTAAGGAATTAAACCCGGCGATCCATTGTATTGTAAGAACACGCTCTATAAGGGAAGTTGACAGCCTGCTTAAACTCGGCGCAGATGAAGTGATTCCTGAAGAATTTGAAACATCCCTGCAAATTTTTACGAAGGTCCTGCAGAAATATCATATTCCCCTGAATATAATTATGAAGCAGACGAATATACTGCGTGGCGAGTCATACGAAATACTGCGTTCCGATAAACCATCAGTAAGCATATTATCCCATTTGGATAAAATACTTGCTGAAGGACTTACCGAAACCTATTTTATTGAAGAAACAAACCCCAGCATTGGCAAAAACCTTGAACAGCTTAACATCCGCGCTATTACGGGCGCAACAATAATAGCTTTTCTAAGGAATGGAAAGACAATCACAAGTCCCTCCGGCAATGAAGTCCTCATGGCTGGCGACACTATGGTTATATATGGAAATCATAACGCGGTGGATAAGGCTGTCATTCTGCTTAACGGAGAATAACTGACCGGCTCAGGCGCACGTTAAATTATTGTCAGGTTTTATTTTTTTAATTTCTTTTATGAACAACCAATTTTAGAGGTAGTTATGTCAGATTATATGAGTAAACTTATGGCTGAAGTCAGAGCAAAGAATCCGAACGAGCCGGAATTCCATCAGGCGGTTGAGGAAGTCACCGAATCGCTGGAAACAGTACTTGAAAGACATCCGGAATACCGTTCGGCAATGATACTGGAAAGGATTATTGAACCTGAACGCGTCATTATCTTCCGCGTTCCCTGGATGGACGATCAGGGCGACATTCATGTAAACCGCGGTTTCAGAATTGAATTTAACAGTGCTATCGGTCCTTATAAGGGCGGACTCAGATTTCATCCGTCAGTCAATCTCGGGATACTTAAATTTTTAGGATTCGAACAGATATTTAAGAATAGTCTTACTACCCTCCCAATGGGCGGGGGCAAAGGCGGTTCGGATTTCGATCCCAAAGGCAGGAGCGACAATGAAGTGATGCGTTTCTGCCAGAGCTTTATGAGCGAATTATTCCGCCATATCGGACCGAATACTGATGTGCCTGCGGGTGATATTGGTGTTGGGGGCAGAGAAATCGGATTCTTATTCGGGCAGTATAAAAGGTTAAAGAACGAATTTACCGGTGTCCTGACGGGCAAGGGACTCAACTGGGGAGGTTCGCTCGTGCGTCCTGAAGCAACCGGGTTCGGTGCCGTTTACTTTGCTCAGGAAATGCTTAAAACAAAGGGGCATAACATTGAAGGTAAGACCTTTGCAGTTTCAGGCTTCGGCAACGTGGCGTGGGGAGCTGTAACAAAGATAAACCAGTTAGGCGGCAGGGTGTTAACGTTATCGGGTCCCGATGGATTTATTTATGATAAAGAAGGAGTAAGTGGCGAAAAGATTGAATATATGCTCAGATTAAGAGCAGGCAATAAAGATGCTGTCGAAGATTATGCAAAAGAATTTGGAGCTGAATTCTTCGCAGGCAAAAGACCCTGGGGAGTTAAATGTGATGTGGCAATGCCCTGCGCTACTCAGAATGAACTTGACGTAAACGATGCAAAGGAATTAGTAAAGAATGGCTGTATCTGTGTTTGCGAAGGCGCTAATATGCCGACAACGATTGAAGGATTCAAAGTCTTTAGAGAAAATAATATTCTCTTTGCACCCGGCAAGGCTTCCAATGCCGGCGGTGTTGCAACATCGGGACTTGAAATGTCGCAGAACAGTATGCGTCTGCCCTGGTCAAAAGATGAAGTTGACAACAGACTCCATGAGATTATGAAAAGAATTCACCAGACCTGTCTTGAAACCGCCGAAAGGTTTGGTTCGCCTGGTAATTATGTAAACGGAGCCAATATCGCCGGGTTCTTAAAAGTTGCCGATGCGATGCTGGACCAGGGTTTAGTGTAAGTATATACCCGATAAAATTCGTTAATTCTTTTCTTTTATTTATATTACAGGCAGTTAAATTAAGAAAAAACCTAAGGCAATTAAATGTTCATTAATTTTTGCGACCTGCCGGGGCAGCAGAACCTGTTCCTCGATTATCTTTATGAATTTGAAAATGTCAGGGATTTCTATCACAAGGATTTCAGAGATGAAAATGCTTATTTATCCCTCTTTGAAGAATTGTCAAAACGTGACAGGAAGCATAATCAGATGCTCATCAGCACGCTTAAAGAGCAGTATTCCGGCTTAAATACCTCAAAGCAAACACTACATAATATAGAATCCCTTAATAATAAGAAGACTTTTGCCATAGTAACCGGTCAGCAGCTTGGACTATATACCGGACCGCTTTATACAATATATAAAACTATAACAGCTATTAAACTTGCGGCAAGACTTAAAAGTAAGTATAAGAAATATGACTTTGTCCCTGTATTCTGGCTTGAAGGCGATGACCATGACTTTGACGAAGTGTGCTCGATTAACCTTGCCAACGATAATAATGATATAATAACCATCAGCTATGATGACCAGGCTGAAGAAGGCATTAACCGCGGCAGTGTCGGTAACTTAAAATTTAATGAAACTATTAACCTGACCAACGATGAACTGGACAAGGTACTCCGCGCAAATGATTTTAAAGCAGAGTTAATGGATTTACTAAAGAAAGCATACCAGCCTGGGGTAACATTTAAAAAAGCCTTCAGGGATATTCTCTTTGACTTATTTGATCATTCCGGTCTGATTATTTTTGACCCGCAGTCGCGGGATATTAAAGAACTGCTAAAACCTGTTTTTAGGAAGGAAATTGAGGAATTTAATAAACATACGAAAGAACTTGTTAAAGTCAGCGCCGGGCTTGAGGAGATTTATCATGCCCAGGTAAAGATTAACCCTGTAAATATCTTTCTATTGGAACCTGACGGACGTTTTCTAATTGAACCGGTTGAAGACGAGTTCAGGCTTAAGACTAAAAGAAAAAGAATTACCAAAGAATTATTGCTGGAAACGCTCGAAAATGAACCTCAGAGATTCAGTCCGAATGTGCTTTTGCGCCCAATTTGTCAGGACTATCTCCTGCCTACAGCCGCCTATATTGCAGGACCGGGGGAAATCAGTTATTTCGCCCAGGTAATGCCACTTTATGATTTTTTTGATGTTCCTCAGCCAATAATTTATCCGCGATCTTCTGTTACTCTGATTGAAAAACCAGTAAAAAAAATAATGGAAAAGTTTAACCTGAAGTATATCGACTTATTCACAGATAAGAACGAGCTGAATAATATAATTATAGGCCGGCATGCAGATTTTAATGTGAAAGATATCTTCAATATGGCTGAGACTGATATAGCTGATATTATAATGGCACTCAATGATAAACTTATCACAATTGACCCGACACTTAATGAGATTACTTTAAGAACAAAGGAAAGAATCGATAATTCCCTGAAGATACTCAGGGATAAAACCAATGAAGCACAGAAAAAAAGATACGAGACTACCCTCAGACAGATTAATAAAGCTTCGACTCTGATTGCGCCATTATCGGATCTTCAGGAACGGGAATTATCTTTTATTTACTTTGCCCATAAATATGGTCTGAATTTTTTGGATGATATAACAGCCGAAATCGAAATTTACAGGTTTGAACATCAGATAATTGAACTTTAGACAAAAACAATATTGTTACCGGATTAGTTTTTTGCATTGAATGTATGGAATCATGATATAATATTTCATTTCATGCACCCGTTCCGGTTAATCAGAATAAAAAAATAAATTAACGGTCGTTAGAATAATATGTATTAAGAGGTAAAAATGGAACAGCAGGAAGCCGGTAAAGCCTTAGAAGAAAGCGAATATCGTTACAGACAGTTAGTAGAGTTTTTATCCGAAACTGTCATTATTCATTCAGAGGGAAAGATATCCTTTATAAATCCATCCGGGGTTAAACTTCTCAAAGCTGAATCAAAAGAGCAGATTATCGGAAAAGCATTCATTTCGTTTGTCCATCCCGATAATAAAAATTCCGTAATAGAACGATTCAAAAAGCTTATTATTGAAGATAAAGAGAGCAAATATTGTGAAGAAAAACTAATAGCGCTCGATGGCTCTGAAATTTTTCTTGAAACATTCCTCGCTCCTTTTATTTTCCATGGCGAGTGGGCAATCTTAATTGTAGGACGCGATATTACGGTTCAAAAGCAGTCTGTAGAAGCTTTAATGCAAAACGAAGAACGCTTCAAGACGATGGTGCAGAATATCAACGGATATATATACAGCGTTAACTACAAAGATCGCAAGGCAATTTCATCATACAACAGCCCCAAGTGCTCCTCAATTACAGGCTATTCACCTGCCGAATATCTAGATGACCCGGATCTCTGGCTCAAAATGGTATATAAGGATGACCAGGAATATGTGCTGAATACATTTAACAACCTCAAGAAAAATTTACAACAGACACGTATCGAACACAGGATTAATCATAAACAGGGACACATCGCCTGGATTTCAAATACTTATACGCTTCAGATGAATACAGCCGGCGATGTAATCCGAATGGATGGTTTTATAATAGATATTACAGCACGTAAACATACTGAACAACTGTTAATTGACAGCGAGGAAAAATACCGCACTCTTGCTGAAAATTCTTATGATTTAATAAGTGAAATCAGCAGTGATCTGAAGTTTTTATATTTAAGTCCGAATTCCAGGGATGTTTTAGGCTATGAAATGGAGGATATCCTGTATAAGAACATCCTGGGTTTTGTACATCCGGATGATATCCCGATAGTTATCGCCTCACTCAGGAAAGATTCAGGTAGCATTACACTAAGGCTCAGGCATAAGAACGGCGACTGGTGCTGGTTTGAAAGCGCGGGGAAAAAGTTTATTACTTCCTCCGGAGAGAAAAAAGGAGTGATTGTTTCAAGAAACATTGAGGAACGCAAGCAACTTGAACAACAACTGATTCAGACTGAAAAACTAATGGCTGTCGGGGAATTATCGGCTATGATTGCCCATGAATTCCGCAACGCGCTGACTTCAGTCAAGATGATACTGCAGCTTCAGAGTGAATCAGAGAACCTTAATGCCTCAGAACAAAAACTGATTGGTGTGGCGATAAATTCCATTTATCACATGGAAGGCATTGTTCAGAACCTTCTGAATTTTGCTCACCCTACGCCTGTGGAAATGCGGTATGAAGGTCTGGATAATATTCTCGGCGAATGCATCCCCTTTATTATAATGCAGTCAAAAAAGAAGGATATTAAATTCACAAAGAAATTTGATCATTCACTTCCTAAAATGTTGCTTAATGTACCAGCAATAAAGGATATTATTATTAATTTGCTACTCAACGCGGTGCAGTCTTTCGATGCTGATGAACATAAAACAGAGAAGCGAATCTGTATTTCAATATCTAAAGTAATAACGCAGACTGCTCTGCGGAATTATAATTTCTCCACCAAGTTTGATTCATCCGCTTACCAGCAGAAGTCCGGGCATAAAAATGAAATAATTCTTGCAAGAAATTACCCCTGCGCCTTAATGGAAATAAGCGATAACGGGCCTGGTATAGATCCCCTCCTCCTTAAAAAGATTTTCGAGCCTTTTTTTACAACAAAAGAAAAAGGATCGGGTCTTGGATTACCAATTGTCAAAAGAACAGTCAACTCACATGGCGGTGTGATGGAAGTAGAAAGTACGATTGGACTTGGCACTACTTTCAGGATTTATCTGCCTATAAATAAACAGAGCTGAAATGGCAAATAAATCAAGAATAATGATTGCTGACGATGACGAAAAAATACTTTTTGCCTTCAGCGAACTTTTTAGCAGAGACAATTACCATGGTATTATTGCTCAGAACGGAGAAGAAGCTTTAGATCTGCTTACTAGTGAAAACCCGGATATAGTTTTTTTGGATATTACTATGCCTAAGCTGAACGGACTTGAAGTACTTACAGAGATTAAAAACAGGTTTCCCCTTATCCCTGTTATCATTATTACCGGTTATGCAACGATGAAAAATACGGTTAAAGCGATTCAGCTTGGAGCATTTGATTATCTGACGAAGCCGCTTGATCTAATGAAAGTTCGCGAGGTAATAAAAAAAGCTGTTCAAAGTATCAGCAATGACATGATTATACTAAAAGATCTGATACACTTCGATACAGATATTTTAGAACGTTATGAACTGCTCGGCTCCAGCCCGCAGATGACGGATGTCTATAAACTTATCGGCTCAATTTCTACAACGCCCAATCTTACAAGCACACTTATCTTAGGAGAAAGTGGCACAGGAAAAGAGCTTGTGGCAAGGGCGATACATAACAGCAACCAGCGAAGCAATGAGCCGTTTATCGCAATAAACTGTGCCGCCTTCCCTGAAACACTTCTTGAATCCGAGTTATTCGGATATGAAAAAGGAGCTTTTACCGGTGCAACAGATAGAAAACTTGGTAAATTTGAAATCGCGCAAAACGGGACTATTTTTCTTGATGAAATAGCCAACTTATCTCTTAACTTACAGCAAAAACTGCTCAGGGTGCTTCAGAACAGGGAGTTTGAACGGCTTGGTGGCAATGAAATTATAGCCGTTCATGCCAGATTTATTGCAGCAACCAATGTTGATATTACTGAAGAAATAAAAAAAGGATGCTTTAGAGAAGACTTATACTACAGGCTCAATGTGGCCTGCATATCCCTTCCAAGTCTGAGGGAAAGGAAAGGAGATATCCCGATACTTGCCAATTATTTCCTCGCTAAGTTTAACTTTAATCTGAAAAAATCTGTTAAAGGTTTTTCAAATGAGGCAATGAAGCTTTTGCTTAATTATAATTATCCGGGTAATATCAGGGAATTACAAAATCTTATCGAACGTGCTGTGATGCTTGCAAAAAGCAATGCCATTCTGCCAGATGCGTTAAAAGATCTATTACTTCCAACAACTACACTAACAGCGGGCATTCCAATTATTGATACAAATTACAGCATATCCCGCGACCATATTCTTGAATTATTTGACAGAAAGTTTATCACAGAACTATTAACCCAGAATTCGGGCAAAGTGGCTAAGGCGGCAAATGATTCAGGAATGTCGAGGCAGAATTTCCAGAATAAAATGATAAAGCTAAATATAAAGGCGGAGGATTTCAGGCAAAGATAATTGTTTATAATGAAATGTGTAACCCTGCAGTTTACATACCGTCAATTTTAGCTTTACGTTTTTAAGATATTTCTAATTATTTATTGAGTATTTACATGGAAATCATGCTTTTAGAATGTGGCATGATTATGTCAATATAATAATCGAAATAAAAAATAATAACTTAAGGAGAAGGGCATGTACACAAATGGAAACACCAGCGAACTTCAGCTAACGAACAGAAATAATTCCATAATACCTGAAAACCATTCGGTTGAAGATTATTCCTGCGCCAGATCATTTCAGAATCTATTATCAGCCAAACCTACTGTACTTGTAATTGATGATGACAGAAAAATAATTGACGCGTTTTATTATTTAATGGAATCTGAAAATTGTGAGATGATTTCAGCGACAAACGTGGATGAAGTTATGGAAAGAATTGAGGGGAAACATTTGGACCTGATCATTACTGATTTTATGCTCGAAACTAAATCAAGCATTGAGATTTTTACATTAATCAGAAAGTCCCACCCTGAAGTTCCGCTTGTTGTCATGACCGGCTACCCGGAACTGATAAGTGAGAAGGATGTAAAGAACTTCGGTGGGAATTATTTGTTAACCAAGCCTCTTGAACTTAAAAGATTAAGAAGTGTCATCAGATCATGTTGCAACCCGCTTAAAATATCTGCTTATTAATATTATAACAATGATCTTTTGATTAAAGAAGCCGGCTGAATTTATTCAGCTGGCTTTTTTAATGTCTATACCATTTTAACTATATTTCTTAATTAAATCTCTTAATCATACTCCCTTTTCAAAAGCAAGTATAACACCCCATCGGGGGAAAGAGAAAAGATTATCAATTCCCCATGCTTTCCGTAACACCGCGCGAATAGTGCTTAATAATATATACAAAAATAAGTCCCAGCACAGCACCTGTAATATCCGCCATCCAGTCCATAATGTCGCAGCTTCTTCCAGGAATAAAAAGCTGATGAATCTCATCAAGTGCTCCATATAAAGCAACAGTAGCTATTGTCCAGACAAACGGACTCCTGTAAAGCATTTTGAATTTCCCCTGAAACTGATATGTCAGGCAAAGAAGTACGGTAAGTATCATATACGCTACGGCATGTTCTATTTTATCACTAATACCAAAATCAGGAGTACTCTGCCCCGGAATCGAGGTAAGCATCAGAAGCATAATCCAGTAAATAACCAAAGGGAAATAGACAAGCGTTCTTTTATTCTTTTCTAATAATTTATACATAGGATTTCCTTAAAAAATTTATAGCATCAGGTAAATTGTTTATAATCTCGGCAGCCATAATGCCAAATTCCGTCTTATCGTTCAGTAGCAGGTCTGCCGACAGGCTGTGTAAATATACAGATGCGAGTACTGCATCTTCAATACTTTCCGTCTGGGATAACATTGCGGCAATAACACCCGTCAACGCATCGCCAGTACCAAACTTTGCCATCCCGGGATTGCCTGCATGATTTATAAAAGCCTCGCCCATCGGGTTAAATATAATTGTCGGCGCACCTTTTAAGACCAGGTAAGCACCGGTTTCAAGCGCAAACTCCTTTCCAAAGCGGAGCAGGTCTTTTCGCAGTTCGGTTAACTCAATGCCAAGCAGATAAGCAAACTCAGCATGATGAGGCGTAAAAACGGCATTGGCAAGGTCAAGATACTTATATTCCTCGTTTGAAAGAGCAAATATAGCATCGGCATCAATAACCATTCTCTTTCCATTATTAAGCTTAACTGCGCTTCTTACCGCCTGAAGCGTTTCCTCACTACGGCCGAGTCCGGGACCAATTGCAAGGCAGTCCATCCATTCAAATCGTTTCATAAGCTCAGGAATATTATTCTCTGAGAAATATCCCTTTTGTTCATCATCATAAGCATGAACAATAACTTCGCTAAGCCTGCACTGGAGTATTGTCCGTATCGAGGAAGGCGCGGCAAGGAAACATGCGCCCGCGCCGGACTTAAGCGCCGCAACAGCCGTAAGAATTGACGCGCCCGGCAGTTCTGCCGAACCGGCCACAACCAGAACTTTCCCAACGGAATATTTATGACTGTCTTTTGCCCTTACCGGAAGCATACTCAGTATATCTTCCGGTTCGATGATGTACTCATCTATTTCAAGTTTATCAAAATAAGATTCCGGCGCTCCGATATAACCTCTTTCAATATGACCGCAGCATACCGCGCCTTTATTTATAAAAAGTCCTCTTTTCAGCTCACACAGTGAAATTGTAAGTTCCGCGTTGAAGATAACGGAACCGTAACCGGTATCCGCATCAAGACCCGCAGGAATATCAATCGCTATGCGTAAAGCATTTTTACTATTCAGTTCTTTTACTATTGTTAAGTAAGGCTCTTTAAGCTCTCCTTTTGAACCTGTGCCAAGCATGGCATCGAAAATGAGATAGCATTCATCGAGTAATTTCAAATCCTTTTTACCCGCGAATTTCTTTAAGGAATTCCCATTATTCAGCGAAGCGGATTTTAGAAGCAGTTCAAAGTTGATAAGAGCATCGCCGGATAGTTCATCTTTACCGGCAAGGTAAATTACTTTTACGGTATAGCCGTCATTAATAAAATGTCTTGCAACAGCAAAGCCGTCTCCGCCGTTATTCCCCTTTCCGCATACAAATCCAAGCGGGCGATTCTTTGGCAGGTCATTAACATGTTTCTTCACGATGTCGAATATGCTGCGCGATGCGTTCTCCATAAGCAGGAGTCCCGGTATCTGCAATTCGTTAATAGCATAGTTATCCGCGTCCCGAACCTGTGAAACTGAAAAAAGTGGAATCATTGTAATACTTTAGATTTGTTTGGAATTGAGAATCATAAATAATATAAATTACGCCTTTATTATCATTCAGTCCCTTTTGGGCAATGCTATAATAAAGGTGTAAGGTTTTTATTTCAGGTATGCAGTTATCAGGCTGAGAAGAGAGCCGGGGAATACACCAAGTACAAGGATAAGCAAAGCGGCAATGACCGCAGAGAATACGCCATAGCCGCCGCCGACAACAGCCGGCTCCGTTTCAGGCTCACTAAAATACATAAGCACAATAACTCTGAGATAAAAGTAAACGCTGATTACGCTCGATGCAATGCCAACAATGGCAAGCCAGGTAAGGTTAGCTTCAACGGCTGAGATAAAAATATAATACTTTCCAAAGAACCCGGCAAACGGAGGCAACCCTGAGAGAGAAAACATAAACAAAGCCATCAAAGCAGCAAGCTTAGGGTTCTTCCTGCTCAGTCCGATATAGCCGGACAATTCAAGATTTGTATCGTTCTCCCCTTCAATCATAGCTACAACGGCAAATACGCCAACATTCATAAATGTATATGCAGCAAGATAGAAAATTATTCCGGCAACACTTTCATAATTGCCAGCGGCAAGACCTATGCACATATAACCGGCATGTGCAATTGATGAATACGCAAGCATTCTTTTTATGTTAGTCTGAGAAATTGCCACTATGCTTCCGTAAATCATGGAAAGAGCTGCAATAACGGCAAAGTACGGTCGGAAGACGTTAACGTTATTGCCAGGGAAAACCGCGCTGAGAATAATTATCAAAACGCTGAAAGCCGCAGCTTTGCCGCCTGTTGACATAAGTCCTGCAACTGCGGTTGATGCTCCCTGATATACATCAGGTGCCCACATATGAAACGGGAAAGCCGCAATCTTAAAAGAGAATCCGATAATAAACAGAAGCATACCGGCTATAAAAAGAATATTATGAGAAAGCACCCCGAAGTTAGCCACTATTATTTCTATGGAAGTAGTCTGTGCCGTCCCGAAAATAAGAGCAATGCCATACACAATAATTCCTGTCGCGAATGCGCCTAAAAGGAAATACTTAAGCGATGCCTCATTTGCGCCGGATTTCTTCCGGTTAATGCCTGCCAGAACGTAGAAACAGACTGACATTAACTCAAGTCCCATGAAAATTGTAAAGATGTCTTTTGCGCCCGCCATAAGCATCATACCGAGCACCGAGCTTAGAAGCAATATATAATACTCGCCAAAGTAACTGCCGTATTTCTTTATATAATCAATCGAACTGAATACAGTAAGCGCCGCGCCCATTGTAAACATGAAATAAAAGATATAGACATTCCCGCCGGTTGCAAGCGTTCCATTATAAATAACCTGAGTATTATTTATCAGCGCTATTGACGAAACTGCGGAGCTGATAAGCATAATAATGGAAAACCATGGGAGTATTTCTTCGCTATATTTTGAATACATTTCAATTAATACAGAGATAAAAATTCCGCTGGCAATAATTGAAAGCGGTAAGATATTTATAAAATCTTGCATGTAAGTTTTTGAATATTTATTCGATAATTTTTGAACAGCTGTCAGGCTTTCAGCCATCGGCTTATTAATGATATTTTTTAATTTTATCCGGCTATTGCTTTGCCGCAGACTTTAAGTCAGGCACGGATAAACCAAGCGCCTGCCGAATTACAACATTACTCGATTTCTCGGATAACTTCAGGAATGTTCCGGGATAAACGCCTATCCAGAGAATGAAAATAAATATCGGAACAAGTATAAGTATCTCGCGCTTTGTTAAGTCTTTAAGACTGTTAAGACCCGGATGAGTTACCGGCCCGAAGACGACTCTCTGATACATCCACAGCATATAAACAGCCGCGAAAATAACTCCCGAAGCCGCAAAAATAGTAAAAGCCCAACTGTTTAACACCGGAGACTTAAATGAACCCAGTAAAATTAAAAACTCTCCGATAAATCCGTTAAGACCGGGAAGCCCGATTGATGAAAGAGAAGCAAACATCAGCGCAACAGAAAATAAAGGAATTATCTTTGCAATACCGCCATAGCTACTTATCTCTCTCGTATGAGTTCTGTCGTATATCATTCCGACTAAAAGGAATAAAGCTCCCGTGGACAGACCATGATTTACCATCTGAATTACGCTGCCCTGCACGGCTTCCGTTGTCATGGCGAAAATGCCGAGAACAACAAAACCAAGATGCGAAACTGACGAGTAAGCAACAAGCTTTTTCATATCCGTCTGCACCATCGCAACCAGAGCACCGTAAATAATTCCAATAACAGCAAGTACTGATACATACGGAGCAAATATCACAGCCGACTGAGGGAATAACGGCAGACAGAAACGGAGTATCCCGTATGTTCCCATCTTAAGAAGCACGCCTGCAAGTATAACGCTACCGGCCGTAGGAGCCTGCACGTGCGCATCAGGCAACCATGTATGGAACGGAAATAAAGGTACCTTGATTGCAAAACTTACCAGGAATGCAAGGAACATATACTTTTGAATTTCATACTGAATATTTGGACCAACTTTGTAAAGATCAGGAAGACTGGTTGTAAATGCTCCGGTAAATTTAGCAGCATAAACTCCAAGCCAGATAATCGCAATAAGCATCAGAAGACTGCCCGCCATTGTATATATAAAGAACTTGACTGAAGCATATATCCTTCTGTCGCCGCCCCATATACCAATAATGAAGTACATCGGAATAAGCATCGCTTCCCAGAATATATAGAACAGAAACAGGTCAAGCGAAACAAATACGCCAAGCATCCCGACTTCGAGCAGAAGCATAAAGAAGGTAAACTCCTTTACTTTTTTCTTAATGCTGTTCCAGCTTGAAAATAATGTAACAGGCGTAAGGAAAGTAGTCAGCAGAACAAGAAGTAATGAGATACCGTCTATCCCGACATGATAGCTTACATTTATTTTGTTAATCCAGATGAAATTGTCAATAAACTGAAAACCTGCAAGGTTATAGTCAAATCTGTAGTAAATAATCATCGAGACAATAAATACTGCTGATGAAATAATAAGACCGAACCATTTGATAAAAGTTTCATTTGCCTTGTTAACGAACAGCAGCAGCAGGCTCCCTGCCAGCGGGATTAACAAAAGGTATGTAAGTAATAAACTTTGTTCCATAGATATTGATTTATAAACTTAATATTATCCAGAATAATGCAATTGCAATACCCAGCATCATTATAAGAGCGTAGAACTGAGTGAAACCATTTTGAAACAGACGTATAACTTCGCCAAGTTTTTCAATAATATAAGCGGAGCCGTTTACAGCGCCGTCAATAATTTTATTGTCAGCAAATTTCCATAGAAATCTCTCAGAAACTTTCTGTATCGGCTGAACAATCACAGATTCATACACTTCGTCCACATAGTATTTATTAACGAGCGTCTTATACAAACCTTTGAATTTCCCGCTGACGGTTACTGCAATGCCCGGACGTCTGGTATAAACATAATAAGCGAAGTAAATTGAACCGAGAGCCGCCGCAACAGAGATAAACATAAGAAGTAATTCTTCAAAATGACTATGAGCGCCATAGTTTTCCAGTCTGCGTTCGGCGCTGCTGAATATTGGAGCAAGCCAGTGCTCGAAATGATTCCCTCCTTCGCCTGAGAAGATTACCGGTATTCCTATATAACCGCCAATAACTGAGAGAACCGCAAGTATCATAAGCGGAACCGTCATTACCGAAGGGGATTCATGCGGATGAACATCGTGCGAAAATCTTTCTTTTCCGTAAAAGGTGAGGAACACAAGACGGAACATATAAAAAGCCGTCATTAAAGCGGTGGCAACACCTGTTATCCACATTAAAACAGAACCATGCGAATATGCGTACCATAGAATTTCATCTTTACTGAAGAAGCCGGACAGTCCGGGAAAGCCTGAAATTGCAAGCGCCGCTATAAAAAATGTTATAAATGTTTTCGGCATATACTTCTTTAGTCCGCCGTATTGCTGAATATCCTGCCGGTCATGCATCGCGTGAATGACAGAACCTGCACCAAGGAATAATAAAGCCTTGAAGAAAGCGTGCGTCATTAAATGGAATATACCAGCGCTGAAAGCTCCAACACCGAGCGCAAGAAACATATAACCGAGCTGACTTACAGTTGAATAGGCAAGCACTTTTTTAATATCATTCTGCACAAGTCCGATTGTCGCTGCAAAGAACGCTGTAAGCAAACCAATAACGGCAATGACCGTAAGTATTGCCGGAGCCGAAGCAAAGAGTATCGAACATCTTGCAACCATATAAACGCCCGCGGTAACCATAGTAGCCGCATGAATAAGAGCGGAAACCGGCGTAGGACCCGCCATAGCATCAGGAAGCCATACAAACAATGGTATCTGCGCTGATTTACCCGCGGCTCCGATGAAAAGGAAAAGAGCAATGAACCCGTAAACCTTTTCAGAAATCGGGAATAGTTCAGCCTTTGTAAAAACTTCATGGAAGTTAAGACTGTCGAACGTAAGGAATATCAGAAACATTCCAAGTAAAAAACCAAAGTCCCCGATACGGTTAACGACAAATGCTTTCTTGGCTGCCTGACTGGTTGTCCCCTTCTCAAATTTACGGTCGTACCAGAAACCGATAAGAAGATACGAGCATAAACCTACGCCTTCCCAGCCTAAAAAGAGAAGAACAAAGTTATCGCTGAGTATAAGATTCATCATCGCGAAGATAAACAGATTCAGGTAAGCGAAGAACCGCCAGAAGCTTTTATCTCCGTGCATGTAGCCGATGGAATATACATGAATTAAGAATCCGACTCCGGTTACAATCAGCGCCATAACAAGCGACAGCTGATCGACAAGGTACGCAACTTTTATATTAAGCCCGCCGGCATTAATCCATGTAAAAAGCTCAACTGTATGGCTTCTCTCTTCAACCGGCAAAGCAAGCGTCTGAAAGAAAGAAATAAGAACGATAATAAAAGACAACCCGACCGCAGAACTGCCGATTATCCCTGTCAGCTTTTCATTCTTTATTTTTTTACCAAATATTCCGTTAATCAGAAACCCGACAAGCGGAAGCAAAACTGTTAAGTAAATATAATTGATCATTAAGCCTACCACTTAAAGATATGAATCTCGTCTATGTTAACTGTTGATTTATTTCTAAAGATTGCAATTATTATCGCAAGTCCTACGGCAGCTTCGGCAGCCGCAACCGTCATAACGAAAAATACAAAAACCTGCCCCGCAGCCAGTCCTAAATATGATGAAAAGGCAACAAGCGTAAGGTTAGCTGAATTAAGCATAAGCTCAATACACATAAAAACTACTATTGCGTTCCTTCTTATCAGCACGCCGGCTGTGCCGACCGCAAACATGAACGCGCTAAGTATCAGATAATATTCAATTGGTACGTTATTCATATCAAATAATTTAATTTATACGAAGCACACGCCTTAAAAACCAGAAGGCTTAAAAGGCGCAGCCGCTGTTTTTTTATTCAAATTTTCTTTTAGCCAGTACCAGCGCACCTATTGTCGCCGCCAGCAATAAAAACCCCGCCGCCTCAAATGGCAGTAAATACTTTGTATATAATTCCCTGCCGATATTTTCTATTGTTCCGGCTTTAATGCTCGCCTCGATATTCGGACTCAGCCCGCCTGAAGGCTTCGCCCACAGGATAATATATGCAATCTGCGCAAATACAAGCGCGGCAATAACAACAGCAAATATCTTAAGTTTACTTTTACCCGCAACCAGTACTGCCTCATCTTTTGCATTAAGAAGCATCAGCACAAACAGAAAAAGCACCATTATCGCCCCGGCATAAACAATTACTTCCACTACCGAGATGAACTGCGCATTAAGCGTAAGATACAGACCGGCGATTGAGAAGAAATTAATAATAAGGAATAACGCGCTTATAACCGGACTTGGACGGGTAATCATAATCACGGAGCTTATCGCGGCGATTAATGCAAAAAAGATAAAAAGGATTAAATCAAATGACATATTTTGTATTGTTTATAAAGTAAAATACGATAACTGCATATTTAAGAAAAAGCTGATTTATCAGGAACGGTAACTTAAATAATAAACTTGTAAATAAAAAGAAATTTTTAAATGAAATCTGCGAACATGAACAATGTATATTAATCTGACGGTAATTGTAGAGTAGAGACGCACGGCAGTGCGTCTCTACAACCGTTACATCGGCCGTGCATCTGCGTTACGGGGTAATCCTGTTTATCATCCGCGCAAAAGGGATTGTTTCTCTTACATGCTCAAGCCCGCAGATCCAGGCGACCGTCCTCTCGATGCCAAGCCCGAACCCTGAATGCGGAACCGAACCGAACCTTCTTAAATCAAGATACCATTCAAATGCTTCCTGAGGAAGCTTATGCTTTTTTATCCTGTCAAGAAGCAGTTCAATATCATCTTCCCTCTGACTGCCGCCAATTATCTCCCCGTAACCTTCAGGCGCAAGAACATCTACGGCAAGAGCGAGATTCGGATTCTCAGGGTCACGTTTCATATAGAACGCCTTAATGTCCGAAGGATACCTGTGAACAAGCACCGGACGGTCAAAATGACCTGAAACAACTGTTTCATCATCAGCGCCAAGGTCGCTGCCATATTCAAAATCTCTACCTTTTTTATGCAGAATCTCTACAGCTTCATCGTAAGATATTCTTGGGAAAGGACGCTTTACCGTTTCAAGCTTTGTAACATCGCGTTCCAGCACCTTAAGCTCTTCAGCCCTTTCTTTTATTACTGTCTGAACTATATATTCTAAAAACTCTTCCGCCAGATCCATATTATCATTCAAATCATTAAACGCCACCTCCGGCTCAACCATCCAGAACTCAGTCAGATGGCGTCTTGTTTTGGATTTTTCCGCTCTGAATGTCGGACCAAACGTATAAACTTTTCCGAGAGCCATCGCGCCCGCCTCGGCATACAACTGTCCTGACTGCGTTAAATATGCCTTGCCAAGATCAAAGTAATCGGTGGAAAATAATGTGGACGTCCCCTCGCAGGCAGCCGGAGTAAGTACAGGAGAATCCATCAGCGTAAAACCGCGGTCATCAAAAAAATCGCGCACAGCTTTTATTATTCTGTGTCTTACTCTCAGGATTGCCTGCTGCCTGGGGCTTCTTAACCAGAGATGGCGGTTATTCATTAGAAACTCAATGCCGTGCTCCTTTGGAGTAATCGGATAATCCCTCGATTCAGAAATCAGTTTAACATCCGCTGCATCAAGCTCATAGCCGCCGGGAGCTTTCGGATTAATCTTTACCCTGCCCGTAATCTCAAGAGAACTTTCCTGCCCCATTTTATCCGAGACTTCAAATACTTCCGGAGTTACATTTCCCTTAATAACAACGACTTGAAGGAATCCTGTTCCGTCCCTGAGTATAATGAACCTGATTTTACCGCTGCTTCTTTTATTATAAAGCCAGCCTCTCAGGGTTACAGTCTGGTCAGCATACTGTCCGAGGTCTTTAATATAAATGGTTTGCATTATATTTTCTGTTCTATTAATTTAATACGCAAATATAAGCAGGCGTTCAATAAAAGGCAAAGATTAAGGCAAAGGCAAAGATTAAGGCAAAGGCAAAGGCAAAGATAAAGATAAAGATAAAGATAAAGATAAAGTTAAACACAACAGATTCCGCGGGGTTCTCTTTACCTCTGCCTTTACCTTTTCCTTTACCTGTCTAATGACCTGCGTTATCATCGCTCACTCTCTCCCTGCCCTGATTCGTGGAATCCGTTAATACAATAAATCCGGGTACATTATTGCATATTCATAAGTAAAAAACTATATTTAGAAAAGAAACTAAATAATTCCTATGGATAAAGACAAACAGATAAAGTACTGGCTTACCGGCGC
>JBAXDX010000031.1:0-29755 GCA_037140715.1 Ignavibacteria bacterium | reverse complement strand
TAATGAATTACTGATTCACCGGATAAATGAACTCAGGGAGAAGCACTCATCAGCCGGAGAAAAGGGGAAAGACGATAAGCCGGACAAACCCGCAAAAGGAGAAAACGAGCCTGAAGAAGAGATCACAGAGAATGTTCCGGAAGAGAATCAGCTACCGCCTGTTGCAGATAACAATCAGGAAAGTAATGAGAATAAAGGAGAAAATGAGAATAAGCAGAAAGAGCAGGAGCCTGAGAATAAAGGGCTGATGCCGGCAGACGCAACCGTGGCAGATCAGAAGATAAAGTATCCCAATGACATAGATTTATTAAATACATGCCGGGAAAAATGCGAGGAAATAATTGACATACTATATCCGGAAAGCGGATTAGAGAAAAACCCACGGACACACAGACAGAAGGCAGGGAAGCTGTATCCAGGAATAGCCAAGAAAAAAAACAGGACTGCAAAGGTAATCAGGCGGGCAATAAAGCAACAGCTTAACTTTGTGGGTCGGGACATAAGAATAATCAGTAGTCTTCCTGACAGATATGAAAAGATGCCCCTGGATAACAGGTACCGTCAGCAGAGGGAAATGTACAGTGAGGATAAACGTTCATGCGATGACAGGATAGTAAATATCTTTCAGCCGTATGTAAGACCGGTAGTCCGGGGCAAATCAGGCAGAAGAGCAGAGTCCGGCTCAAAGGTAAACATCAGTCTGATCGATGGGATGGTGATGGTCAGTAAAATCTATAGTGTACCCCAAAAACCGGACAAAAAACCGGCTTAATTTAAGGTGGCAAAATTTTAAATTCGTACAGGAAAAGGAGACCGGTAAAATGTCAGGTAAAAGGGAAATATTCAGTAATGAGTTCAGGGCCAAAACAGCCACAGAAGCAATAAAGGGGTACAAAACCATAACAGAAATATCACAGGAACACAGCCTTCATCCGGATTTAACAGGGCTTTGGAAGAAGCAGTTCTCAGAGAATGCCCCGGTAATCTTCGATAAAACCAGAGGCGTAAAAAAAAACGATAACAATGATGAACTGACTGATAAACTCTGCATGCAGGCCGGAAAACTTCAGGCAGGGAATGAATGGTTAAAAAAAAAGTTTAATTCCAAGGGTTGACGATGCCAGGAAACTGACAGAACCCGGAAGTAAGTATTTAAGCATAACTGAACAGTGTTCTCTGATAAATTTAAGCCGGCCGGGTTATTATTATCAACCCGCAGGAACAAGTCCTGAAGAACTATGGGTAATGAAACAAACAGACCGGATATATACGGAATGCCCGTTCTATGGGATACGGAAAATAACCAAGCAGTTAAGGCGGCAGGGAAATGTATATAATCATAAGCGCACAGCCGGATTAATGCGGATAACAGGCACAGAGGCCATAATGCCAAAGCGAAACCTGAGTAAGGCAGACAAAGATAATGTAGTATTCCCGTATCTTCTTAAAGGAGTTGAAATACTCAGCAGCAATCAGGTCTGGTCAGCCGGTATAACATATATTCCGGTGAGAACGGGTTTTGTTTATCTTACGGCCGTAACAGACTGGTTCAGCCGTTATGTGCTTTCCCGGGAATTGTCCGGTACAATGGATGTAAATTTCTGCTTAAGTGTACCGGACAATGCCTTAAAACAAGGCAGGCCTGGAATATTCAGCACCGGTCAGGGAAGTCAGTATACCGGTAAGCTCTTTACAGAGTTCGTCCTAAAAAATGAGATAAAATTCAGTATGGATTCAAAAGGCAGGGCACCGGACAATATTTTTACTGAAAGATTCCGGCGCAGCCTTAAGTATGAAAATATTTATCTGAGCGATTATCAGAACGGGCAGGAATTGTTCGGGGGATTAAAAAGCTGGTTTCATTTTTATAATTATCGAAGGCCTCATCAGGCATCAGGTTATAAAACACCTGCTGAGATTTATTGCTGAAGGTTTTTGTTCATAAAATTAATTATATTGATCCACCTTAAATTCAGCCTGAAAACTGTCCGGCCAATGGGGTACACCATAATCAGCTGTGATGCGTATAATGAAAGCGGAGATCTGAAGAAGCAGGTAATTCAGTACAGACAGACACATGGCTTTTATCCGGAAGCAGTAGTGGCTGATCAGATATACGGCACCGGAGAAAACAAAAAGTATCTCAGGGTACCGGGAATAAAATACTCCGGCAGACCCCTGGGTCGAAGGCCAAAGGAGACCGAAGAAAACCGGGAAGAACTAAGAGAAAACGATGAGCAGTTAAAGAAATATCAGAAGATGCGAAGCGGGACTGAAGGGAAGTCCGGTCAGAGCAGGAACTTTTACGGTCTGAATCAGACAGCTGCCAGATTAGAGAAGACCGGCATAAGCCGGATCATGGCAGTCTTCACGGGTGTAAATCTGATAAGAGTTTTGAAGGAGCTGAAACTCTTTATTTTTTGGCTTATTCGAAAATATCCTGGTAATGAACAAATGGTAGCATCAGCCGTCATATAAATGAAATAATACTTTTTCAGTGGACACTAAGTAAATATTTCGCTATTGAAAGTTTATTTCAAAAGTAGGAATATCCAGAATAAATGGAAGCAGTTTAATTTAACACAAGGTACCTTATAATGTCTGCACTAAAATATTTGCTGATTTCTCCAGGAAAGCCGAGAACAATAGCGCAAACCCTAAGTCCTGCAATATCGCTCAATGCTTTCTTTCCTGTGGGGTTGGCATATGTCTCAGCAGCAATGAAAAATGCCGGTTTTGAAACATATACTATCAACTCAAATTTCCTGGAGTCGGATATTGAGTCAGCTTTAACGAATATAATAATGAAAAATGATATTGGTGTAGTCTGTACAGGTGGGCAGAGTATAGATGTTCATGAAATTATTTATATTATTAATATTGTCAGGCGAATCAATTCTAAAATTAAAATTATTGTAGGTGGTGCAATTATTTCTTCCGATCCTGAAACGGCAATGAATGTATTAGGAGCCGATATTGGTGTCATTGGAGAAGGGGAAGAGACCATGTGCGAACTGGCATTCGCTTTAAATAGTGATAAATTTATCGGTGACGTACCAGGAATTATCTTTTGGCAAAATGGGTTATTAAAGCAATCTTGTGAACGTCCTGAAATCGCAAATATGAACAATCTCCCATTGATGGATTTTGATGGATTTGCTTATTCCCAATGGCTCGAAATTATGGGCTATGCGGGAATAATTTATTCTGCGAGGTCTTGTCCGTTCCAATGCACATTCTGCTTCAAATCAACTGGAAATAAATATAGGTAGCGTTCCCTAGACTCCATTTTCAATGAAATTGATTATCAAGTGGGAAAATATAATATTAAAACTCTTGCTATATCTGATGAGCTATTTGCTGTTGATAACAAAAGAGTATTGGCTTTTTGTGACAGAATTAAGTCATACAAAATAAGTTGGGGGTGTTCTTTAAGGGTCCCGGAAATAAAGTCCGACCTATTACGCTTAATGAAAGATTCCGGTTGCAATGGTATCTCAACTGGACTTGAGAGCGGTGTTCCTGAAATTCTCAAAAGTATGCGAAAGGGAGTAACAGTGAAACAACTGAAAAAAGCACTTGATGTATTTGCTAACTCTGACATGGTTATGCTCGGTAATTTAATATTTGGCGATGTAAGCGAAACAAAGGATACGGTTAAAACTACTATTGATTTATGGAAGAGATATAATCAAAGTGTATATATTCACTTAGGAACTGTTCGTGCATTTCCGGGTTCCCACATCTATAAGCTTGCTTGCCAAAAAGGTATAATTACCGACAAGGAGCAGTTTCTAAAAGATGGCTATTTTAATATAAACATATCAAAAATGAATGATTCTGATTATTTTGATATGCTTTCCCAAATCACTGAGCTGTCTTATCTCCCACAAATTCCAGCGAAAAGTGTTAGAATACTAGATGTGAATAATGATGGCTTTTGCGAAGTTGAGTGGCAGTGCCGGAGGTGCAATATTGTGCACACTCTGCTTCAAGTTCATTTTTTACAAGCTCCTATTTGCATCTGTTCCTGTGGAGTCCAAAACTCAGTCGAGCCATTTAGAAATGTTTCCTGTAAAAGTGTTGAACTCATGGCGGCGTTGCCTGAAGATGAAGTGATAGCTTTTTGGGGGGTCGGCAGTCAATATAGCAGGCTCACAAGATTCTATGAATGCCTTGATTCCAATAGATTCATTCAGATCGATGCAAGTGAGCATCAGCAAAAGATGACGCGGCTCGGCAAGAAGATATATAGTCCAGATATTATAGCTAAGAAGGAGATCAAATTTGTGATTATTACATCGCCCATTGCAAAAGATGCTATATTCAAGACTATAGAGAAAGAGTATCCTTCAGTAATAAAAGTATTTTTTCCAAATTTGTTTCGAATTAAAGAGGAGTTGGTTACAACTTTTCAGCTGATCGTTTCTAACTGAAGCATAAATACAGCAGAATTAGTGAAAATACTAAAAGCTCATGCAGTCAAGGATTTCATTAATGGAGGAATCGCTAATCAAAAAATCACTTCTTAATCCAAAGTTGCTAAGGCAGATTGCATGATAAAAAAAATAGCAGAAAGGAAGATGTGCCTTTCCCGGAGAACATAGTTTTGTACAAGGATGTGGGATTATCTGGATATAAATCCGATATAATTGATATTTCTTACTGATACATTTGCCCGAAGTATAAATTATATTTGTGGCATTTATGTAACTCGTTTACAGAAACAGTTGTAATTGCCAAAATCTGAGTCATTTCAAAGCGTGCAATAATCATTTGCGAAAGTTGAAAAAATAAAATTGCAGGATTAATCGGAGTAAAATAATGGAAAAAATTTTGTTTATTGTGCCACCTTCAATAGATTATGAAAAATTTAAATCCCCGCTGGAAAATGTCAGAACCATTTCCAAAAAGGATGGACTATATGGAAGCGTTTTAACAGATATGCCATTAGGCGTTTTGGCATTAAGCGCTTATGTTAAAGCGTATAGTGATGTAAAAACACAGTTAATAGATTTTAATGCAGTGCTTAATAAATTGGATGCATTCGAATTCATCTCTTTTTATGATTTTTTCCATTTATACCTTTCTATCCAGAAATGGGCAGATTATGCTCCATCAGTAATTGGGTTATCTACATTGTTTACTACTTCATATCAAAATATGATGGATATTGTAAAATGTTGTCGTGAAATATTTCCGCATGCTATCATCATTGCGGGTGGCGGCGTGCCAACTAATATGTATAAGCAGATTTTTCAGGATACCGATTGCTTTGATGCGCTTATATATGGTGAAGGTGAAAGAGCATTACTCGGATTAGTTAATGCGGAAAATAAAATCGAGTTTCTGAAGAGTTCGAGCACATGTATTACAAAAGAAAAAGTGTTAGACAATATTTCATTTCAATTTGATTTTATAAATGCTCTTGATGAAATTCCCATGTATGACTACGATCTGTTAAATATGGATGATTATCGTTTAAATCCGACTATAGCAGCTTATCCTGGTGTAGATAGTTCCAAACCACATATAACAATAATGACATCCCGTGGATGTCCTTATCATTGTGTCTTTTGTTCTGCTCATTCTATTCATGGACGGACCGTCCGCTATTATAGTTTGGAACGCGTTAAAGAAGATATCGCCAAAATAAGTGCAAAATATGGTACGAAAACCATTATCTTTCAAGATGACCATTTTATGGCCTCAAAGGAAAGAGTTTATGCAATTATTGATACTCTTAAGGAATTAAAGTTAACAGCATTTTTCCCCAATTCGCTAACTCTTTATGCTTTGGATCGTACCATGCTAGAGGCACTTCAAAATGTTGGAGTAAATCTTTTAGTTTTAGCGATTGAATCGGGCAGTAAGAGGGTGCTAAAGGAGGTGATGCATAAACCTCTAAATCATGGTATCGTAAAAAGAGTAATGAAAGATTGCCGTGAATTAGGTATTGATACTGATATAAATATCATTATTGGCTTGCCTGGAGAGACTAAACAGGATATTGAAGATGCCAGGGCATTTTTGAAAACAATTTATGGCACTTGGTTTCGTATTTATGCTGCAGTCCCATTGGTTGGCAGTGAAATGTTTGATATCTGTCTTGAAAACGGCTATATAAAAGAGGGATTTCTTGATGGAGATTTTAAAAAAGCGGTTATTGAAACGGAAGATTTTTCATCAGATTATATCCAAAAGGCAGCTTATTCGTTGAATTTGGACCTCAATTTTGTCGCAAATGCAGAAATGCGTTTAGGCAACTATAATAGAGCGCTAAAAGAATTTCAAAATACTATAAAGGTTAAAGAAGACCATGCATTCGCTTACTATTTTGCGGCAATATGTTATAATAAGTTGGGTGAAGATAAAAATTACTTCATTTATAAGGATATGTACAATAAAATTATGACAGAATCAAAAATCTGGCAAGAATATGCCGCTGAATTTAATATTCAACCTTTGGATTAGTCCGAATAAAAATAGGTATTTTTATGAGTTTCAAAAAACATGTAAAAGGCTATTATGTGATTTACGTACGTTTTACCAGATAGATCATCTTTATGCTATGAGCCTGTCTGAGAATAGGTTATTTTACAATTTTGTATGCGATTATGGGCTATAAACTCAACATTCTCTTGTAATTTTGGTATCCCCCTGACAAATCCCTAGTATAATCAGATATGATAGTTTTGACAAAAGATTAACTATTAAAAGCGAATCATTTCATGAAACATAGTTATAAAATAACCATAGCTCTTCTTACTTATAATCGGTGTGCTTGTGGTTACTTAAAAGAATCCCTTGATGCAATTTTAGCGCAAACATTTACTGATTTTGAACTGTTAGTAGTTGATAATCATAGTTGCGATAATACTTCTGAATTTATTATGAGTTACAAAGATCCCCGGTTAACCTATATTCGGCAACCACCTGGTGGAAATCCCACAACAAGTTATATTAGGGCTTCTATTATGAGTCGAGGTGAATATATTATTATTGCTCATGATGATGATATCATGGAACCGACTATGATCGAGCGGCATGTTGCATTTATTGAAAAACATCCAGGTATTTTGGTTGTGTCAAATAATGTTTCTCTTATGGATGAATCAGCTACTTTGATTCAACCAAGATTATATGAACTTGAAGAAGACTTGTTTTTTAATAAAACAGAGTATATTAAAAAATATTTGGAGGAAAAACTGTGGTTACCAGCACCATCAACTCTTTATAAACGTGATATCTACGTTAAGACTGTTTCGGAATGCTTAGGTACCAAGGCGCCTGCTTATCTTGCCAGTGGTGATATCTGGATGCTTTTTACTCTAAATCTTTATGGACCTATTGGATTAATTGCTGATCCATTGTTGCGTTATCGTCAGCATAAAGGGCAAGAATCAAGGAATGTTGATCAAGGGTTTCCAATGATCGAAGCAATTCGTTTATTTTTAAAAAAAAATAAAAAAAATAAGGACTTACATCCTTTTTTGTCTTTAATTCAAGCTTTTTTTGCTCGATATAAAACCCAGGATTTTTGTTTTAGAAGTGATAATAGAAGTCAATTAAAAAAGTACCTTGTCAGTATAAAGAGGAGCTGGGAATTAAATGTCTCTTCTGATAAACGGGGGGTTGATACAATATTACCTTTTGAGATTGCTCTTTATCTTTTTTATTTGTCCCCTTCTTTACCTCTCGATATTTTTACTCAGCTAACAGCAACTTATGCAACAGGAGGAGGTCGGCGAGGATTTAGAAATTTTCTGTCTGGAATTCAAAATGGAGTCAATTTATTTTATTCTCAGAAAAATCTGAAGAAAATAGCTATTTTTGGCAGTATGATGAACGCTTATCTTATTGCAGAGAGTGCCCGCCAGTTAGGTATTGAGGTCATAGGGTGCTTTGACTCAAGCCCTGCGCGTATTGGGAAAAATGTTTTAGATATTCCTGTTTACCCAATTGAAGATTTAGTTGAAAAATCAAAATATTGCAACGCTATTATTCTAAGTAGCGAGCATGACCAGGAAGACGCTCTTAAACTGATTTTAAAAGCATATATTCAACAAAATCCGACTCTGCCGATTATTTCATGGAAAGAGCTTGCCGCAAATATGGGCAATTAAAAGTTAATTATAATTTAAAGGAAGAGATAAATGAGTGATGAAACTATAAAACTGGAAGGGACAATAATCTGGCTGGCACCTTTTTATAATAGAACCGGTTTTGGTATGGATGCCAGGGGAACTGTTTTAGCTCTGCACAGAATTGGTGTGAAGATTAAAATTGTTCCTGTCAATAATATTGAGGAGGGAATCGATGATGTTGATTTGGAGCTTATTAAATCGCTTGAAAATACTCCGATAATTCCGCCAATTACTTACATTGTATCTCATGTTGCCGATAAATCATGGTTGCAATTTAAATTACCAGAACCAAATCTAAAAATAATAGCTACTACAGTAATTGCAGACGTTAGCTCTCCCCCAAAAAATATGCTGGATGCGTGCAGAGAATTTGATCAAGTATGGGTTATGTCAGAACATGAACGCCAGGTATTGATAACCAATGGTTTTTTGTCTGAAAAGATAAAAATCGTATGGTGGCCTCATCCATGGATTGAAAATTCGCTTATTCCGGTTATTAAACCTGAGCCAACAACTTATAATATGCCATTTTGTTTTCTTAATATTTCCTTATTTTTACCGCGCCGGAGATGGGATACCTTAATAGAAGCTTATCTTGAAGAATTCAAGCGCGGTGAAAATGTAGAATTGTATCTAAAAGTAAACTATCCGCCCTGGCATCCAATACCAGGTAAACCCAAACAGGATTTATTGAATCTTATTCAGGAATTAAGAATAAAGACTGGCTCTGAAGCGTCAATAATAATTGATGATAATTTGGGGAAGAGAACGGAGCTTATAAATTTAATAGACAGTTGTAATGTATATGTCTCTACTGACACAGCTCCAACATCTCCGGTAGCAGAAGCCAGGGCTAGGAGGAGAGCGGTAATAATTCCTAATTCATATAATTATGGTGCAGATAGCTATATTGGAATCGATTGTGATAATTCTGAGAAAATCTCTTTTTCTCAGGAAATGCTTATGTATATGCCTAATCATAAAGATACTTTACTATCATTGCTTCGTGTGGATAATGTTCGCAGTGCATTGCGGAAAGCATTTAATTTATCACCGGAAGAAAGATATCAGATAAGTGAGGAATTTTCACATTTACTCGGACCCAAAGAAACTTTACCTAATATAATAGATTCGATTAAAGCCGGATGGGAGTATAAAAATTCATTAAAGAGAAATGTGGATATAAGTTCTTCATTGATTGAGCATGAATTGGACAATAATGATTTGAATAGGAGTAAAAATTCTAAGGTTGAAGACCGCCTGACTGTTAATAAAACCGGAATGAATAAACTAAGATTTGATGAAAAGATGATGCATGGGTTTTCCAATCGAACTGCGGCCGGTAAATTGCCTTCGAAGTTACCATCGCCGTTAGCCCTGAATTTAGGCTGTGGAAATGATGTAAGAGAACGGTTTTTGAATATTGATCTTTTTAGCGAGGATACGAGGGTTATCGCTATGGATATCAGGAAATTAGAATTTTCTGACAACTCTGTAGATTTCATACTTGCCAGCGATGTTCTGGAACATTTCTCATTCAGAGAAGTTGATATAGTGTTGCAGGAATGGGCGCGTGTTCTAAAGCCAAATGCTGAAATTATAATAAGATCGCCATCGTTAAAACTTCAGGCTAAAGCATATCTCAATGGTAAATGGGATGCCGATACCGCTTCTTATATGATTTTTGGCGGTCAGACAAACCCTGGGGATTACCATCATATCGGATTTGATAAAGAGTCAATTCAGAGGCATCTGAAAAAAGCAAATCTTGAGTTGAAATCTTATGAAGAAATTGATGTTTCTCAGGATAAAGGGTTTTGTAACCTGAACTTTGTTGCTAAAGCTATAAAAAGTGACAGAAAGAAAGAGGATATTAAAATACAAAAACAATCTATAGTATGGGAAGGGGCGCAATTCGTTTATCATTCCCTGGCATTAATTAACAGGGAGCAATGCCTGAGACTGATAAAAGATGGTTATAATGTTTCAATAATTCCATTTGAGAAAGATCAGTTCAAACCAGGCAAAAACAGTCCGCTACAAAAATTGCGGAATGTTACAAATAAAAAATTGAGTTCTGTAGATATACATGTCCGGCATCAATGGCCACCAAATTTGACAGCACCTGAAAGAGGACATTGGGTTATAATACAGCCATGGGAATTTGGGTCATTGCCAAAACAATGGGCGGATGTATTCTCAACACAAGTTGACGAAATGTGGGTCCCGAGCAGTTATGTGAAAAAGATCTATGAAGAGAGCGGAGTGCCTGCCGAAAGGGTTTTTATTGTTCCTAATGGGGCTGATCCTAATAAATTTAATCCAAAGGCTAAGCCGTATCATCTTAAGACAAAAAAGGCATTCAAATTCCTTTTTGTCGGAGGAACTATTTTCCGAAAGGGGATTGATATTTTGCTTGATGTTTATACTAACGCATTTACTGCGAATGACGATGTTTGTCTTGTTATAAAAGATATGGGAGGGGACTCGTTTTATAAAGGGCAGAATATGAAGTCCCAGATTAATGAAATTCAAAAAGATAAGAATGCTCCGGAAATTGAATACATAGATAAAATATTGCCTGAAGATGAATTAATTGGGCTTTATACTTCCTCTGATGTTCTGGTACATCCTTATAGAGGAGAAGGTTTTGGATTTCCGATATTGGAAGCTATGGCCTGCAGTATTCCGGCGATTGTAACAAATGGCGGTGCCTGTCTAGATTTTTGTAATGAGGAAAATAGTTTACTTGTGGAAGCTAAGTCCGTTCGATTTGAGAATAAGAATGTTGGTGATATGGAACTCGTTGATAATATGTGGCTTTTCGAACCTGACAAGCAGGATTTGGAAAGAAAAATGCTTTATGCATTTAAAAATAAAATAAAAATGAAGGCGATGGGAGTAATTGCTTCGGAATATGTTCATTCTAATTTTAATTGGAGCAAATCATCTGAAATACTGCAAGCCAGAATTAAAATCTTGTCTTTACAGCCAGTCCGAAGGGAAAATATAAATATAGAAGAACAAATAATTAAAAAAGGTAGTGATATGCCTATAGTTAAAAATGAGAATTTAGATTTTAATAAATCATTTTTGAGTGCTTATGAACTGTATGAAGCGAAGCGGTTCAAAGATTCCTTATTAAAATTGTATGAGGCTGAAACTTACTATGAGAACGGACAGCATAAATCCAATGAAGTAGATCTGTCAGACCTGAATGTGCTGAAAGGAATTATCTATATGGAATTGAATGATTTGAATAATGCCAGGAAAGCTTTCGAAGAAGCATTATCGATAAATCCAGAATCTTCAGGTGCGTGTATAGGCCTGTGTGATTTGTTTTACAGACTTGATTTGAAAACTGAAGCAAAAACCATGATAGAATATGGAATATTATATGACCCTAAAAATCAGGATGCTCCTTTTAAATTAGCAGTAATAAATCAGGAGCTTGGATTTCCTGATAATCACAACTCTCTTATTCCGGCTGATTCAGTAAAAGATGGAATACCTGATATGGTTAATGAGGCTTATGAATTATTCCTGAAAAAGGAATATAATTCATCTCTTTCCAAACTTCTGTTTGTGGAAGATAATCTGGACGAAATTGTTTCGGCTTACAAAAAAGATGAGTTTATAGTTATCATAAATAATTTAAAAGGTTTTAACTATCTTGCTCTTAATAAAGCTGAGAAAGCCAAAATCTGCTATGAAAAAGCTCTTTCATTTGATCCTCAGTCATCTCAGGCCTATGCCGGACTTGGAGAAATATTATTTCTTAATGGAAAAGACAGCGAAGCGAAGATTATGTTTGAAAAGGGAGTTAAGAATAATCCTGATAATCAATTTGCGGTTGGCGGACTGCAGAAGGTAAACCAGGTTCTGGGACTTAGCATTAATCACAATTCCCTGGATTAGGTTTAAGCACTCATATTACGCGAAATTTATCTTGAACTATGATTCACATGATAATGCAGTCAGCATGAAATGAATCATAGTTCTGACATTTTGCACAATATGAGTAAACAATTTATACTGAGAAATAACATGCAGACACAAGAAAAGAAGTACATTAGTCCCGAAGAATATCTGGAAACAGAGTGCAAAGCCGAATTCAAGAGCGAATATTATAACGGCGAGATGTTTGCTCTTGCAGGTGCAGGCAGGTGGCATAATATTATTTGTCACAATATCGGGTTATCGCTTGGAAATCAATTAAAAGATAAACCTTGTGAGATTTATCAGAATGATATGCGGGTATTTATTGATGAGAACGCATTTTATACATATCCTGATGTTGTAGTTGCTTGTGGCGAGCCGGAATTTAATAAGGATGAAAATTTGGTAAACCCAATATTGATTATTGAGATACTTTCGCCTTCAACCGAAAAATATGATAAAGGGGCTAAATTTTACTTTTACCGGAATATAAAGTCATTAAAGGAATATATTCTTGTCTATCAGGAAGAATTTCTTATCGAACAGTTTATCAAACAGTCAGAAAATGAATGGAAACTAAAAATTTATAATAAGGCGAATATGGCAGCCGAATTAGTTAGTATTGATTGCCAATTACCCGTTTCTGATATTTATAATAAGATAAAAATTGTTAAAGGTTAGTCAGATGCAGACTCAGAAGAAAAAATATATTAGTCCTGAAGAATATCTGGAAACAGAGCGCAAAGCCGAATTTAAGAGCGAATATTATAACGGAGAGATGTTTTTGCCTACCGGAGCAAGCGTTAAACATAATAGGATTAGCACGAATTTAACCGCATTGTTGCATAATCAGTTAAGACATAAACCTTGTAGCGTATTTCACTCTGATTTGAGAGTTAAATCTGAGAAATCGGAGTTTTATACTTATCCGGATATTATTGTCGTCTGCGGGGAACCGAAATTTGAAGAGAAAAGCCACATGGATACAGTCCTAAATCCTGTCATTATTATTGAGATATTATCTGAACCAACAAAGGATTATGACAGGGGACAGAAATTTGAATTCTACAGACTGATACCTGAGTTAATAGATTATATACTTGTTGCGCAGGATAAAATTCATATTGAGCATTTTACGAAATTACGCGAAAATGAATGGCTGTTGAAAGAATTCAGCGGGTTTACAGATAATATTCAGATCGAATCAATTAAATATTTATTATCAGTTAATGAAATATATGAGAAAATTGAATTCGTCAGATAATCAGTTTAATCAAAGTTGAGTTAGTTCTATTATATATGATTTAGTTACATACAAAGGAGATAATTGTTTTGCCAGTACTAACGCTAAGTATGATTGTTAAAAATGAGGAGAAATATTTAAGAGATTGTCTTGAATCAGTTAAGGATATTGTCGATGAGATTGTATTGGTAGATACAGGTTCAACTGATAAGACCATAGAGATTGCCAGGGAATATAATGCTAAGATATTTCATTTTGTCTGGATTAACGATTTTTCTGCTGCCAGAAATTATGCTCTCAGTAAATCCACCGGCAAATGGATATTATACCTTGATGCGGATGAACGTTTATCAAAGGACTCGATAGGCGAGTTAAGAACAATTATTAAATCCAATGGTAAAGATGCCTGTTTTTGTTCAGTCAACAGTACTGATCCTGAAAAACCTAATAAGATGTTTTATACGCGTTTGTTCAGAAACAATCATAAGATAAAATTTAAAGGGAATGTTCATGAGCAAATTATCGAATCATTGAAAAAAGAGAACTATAAAATAAGAAATTCCGGAATAGAGATAATTCACATCGGTTATGACATATCCAAAGAAGATCTTCAGATAAAAGCAAAAAGAAATTTAACCCACCTGCTGAGTAACTATAAACCAGGAGGATCAGCTTATGACGATTTTCAGATTGCCCAGACTTATGCAATATTAGAAGAAAAGAAAAATGCTGTTGAATATTTCAGCAAAGTATTAAACTATAAGTGTCCCGATTTTTATAAAGCTCACTCTCACAGGTATATTGCATCTCATGAATTAGCTCAGGGCAATATTATCTCTGCTTTAGTCCATATTGAAAAAGGTTTAAGTTTTGATAAAGAGCAACCTTTATTAAATATGGTAGCTTCAAAAGTATATTTGCGAATGCAAAAGTATGCCGAAGCTCTTTTATACTGCCGATATGCCTATGAGTATAATAAAGATAAAAAGCCGAAAGATTTTGAAATCTATATCAATGACAAAATATTGATATACATGGGGCTTCAGCAGTCGGTTATGGCTAAAAATATTGATTACTTTAATTACTTTTATGATAAACTGACAATTGCCGATGCGGGCGAAGCCGCCAATAATGTTTTTGTAGTGGTAGTAAAAAAAATATTTAATAATGAACATCTTGAATTAGCAGAAATCGAGCAATTTAAGAATTTTATTAACGCGGGCAACTTAGAGTTTCTTCTCTCCCTAGTTGAAAATTATAATAATGCTGATATAAAGATAACCATTCTGGAACATATTTTTGAAAATTATAAAAATACTCCTGCTTATCTGAATGTTTTGGGGCTTGTATTAATGCAAAATGAAAGAATGGAAGAAGCGGAAAAAATTTTTACAGACTCAATTGCAATAGAATTCAGCGATCCCTCGGTGGTCTTTTATCTTGTTTCAATATATATATCGCTAAATAAGTTTAATTTAATACCGTCATTAATTGAAAGCGCGGAAAGCAGGTTTATCAACTTTCCCGAAGTTAACAGCCGGCTTCAGGTCTTAAGACAAAAAATCTCTCTATTTTTATAGGAGAAAAGCAATACTGCTGTCAGATGACCGGCTATATCAAAGTATGGGGAAAATATTTTTTAAAAAAATTAATTAAAGCCCTAAACTTTTATAAATGTATGTCGATAATATTATTGAGAGTTGATATGTGGAGATAGTATTCTCGAATCAGACAAGGAAGCCTGATTCAATTAACCTTAACAAAATATACATGGAGGTATATTATGGCTTTCAACATTAACACAAACATAGGCGCGTTAAACGCCTACAACGCATTATCAAAAACTAATGCGGAAACTTACAAAGCACAGCTTCAGCTTGCTACCCAGAAAAGAATCAATCAGGTGGCAGATGACGTATCAGGCTATAGTGTAGGTAAATCCCTCGATCAGAAAACTCAATTAATGAAGGCTGCTCAGGGTAACATTGGTTCAGCTAAGGATATGCTTTCGACAGCAGAAAGTGCTCTTGGACTTGTAAAGGATAAACTGACGCAGATCAGAGGTTATATTTCAGACGCATCGGATCCTACAAAGGATAAGAAAGCTTTGGCTCAGAATATTATTTCATTGGGGAAAGAAATCAAGAATGTTTTTGATACAACCAAGTTCAATAACACTAAGATTCTTGAAGGCACTATGGCGGCAACAAGCTTTGGGAATAGTGGTATTTCAGGCTCAACAGCAATGGCGTCAATTTCCAATTCGTTCTCATTCCAGACAGGTGCAGATTCAACAGACAGAATAACTTTAGACTTTGCGTCCAGCTTGGCTAGTACTGGTTTAAATACAGCAGGTTTTAGCAACAATGCGGTTGCAGATAATACATTTAATGCTGTCACAAGCTTTACAGACAATCTTCAGACTCTGGTTGATAGTTCGGCAACGACACAGGATGCATTTGCAACAGCCATTGGTAATCTGGCAAGTTTTCAGACTACTAGTAGTGCAATAGATAACTCAATTGTCGGGAAATTTGAAACTGATGTAAATGAATCATTAAACAAGATAGGTAACTATCAGCAGAGACTTGATGTTAAGAATGAATATCTGACAACAGCTATTACAAACGCAACATCAACCGTATCAAGATTGTTCGATGCCAATATGGCTGAGCAGCAGTTAGCTTCGACAAAGGGACAGATTGGTTCACAGATTGCGACCACGATGCTCTCGCAGCTTAATTCGGCACCTCAGAATATTATGTCATTATTCAGATAATTTAGTCCGTTCTTCAGAAAAATATATTAACTCTCATTTTACCCCTGGAAGTTCCGGGGGTAATCTATTTTAAATATATCCGTTAAAAGCATAGAGAATTATAATCCCCGTTATTCTTTTTAATCGTACTCTCCTCAGTCTGTGTTCGATTTGATTTTAATACCCTTATAGCTTTGGATTGAAGCCTGTGTCAATAAAATTGAACGAAAATGAAATATTTTCAAAATATCGGGCAAAAATTCCTTAACATTTATCAGCCGTATCCGATAATATTGTCAAGAGTTAAAGTTCTTTAGAAAATTAACAACAGATCTGACATGGATGTTGGATCAATTTTTATTTATCAAAATATACATGGAGGTATATTATGGCTTTCAACGTTAACACAAACATAGGCGCGTTAAACGCCTACAACGCATTATCAAAAACTAATGCGGAAACTTACAAAGCACAGCTTCAGCTTGCTACCCAGAAAAGAATCAATCAGGTGGCAGATGACGTATCAGGCTATAGTGTAGGTAAATCCCTCGATCAGAAAACTCAATTAATGAAGGCTGCTCAGGGTAACATTGGTTCAGCTAAGGATATGCTTTCGACAGCAGAAAGTGCTCTTGGACTTGTAAAGGATAAACTGACGCAGATCAGAGGTTATATTTCAGACGCATCGGATCCTACAAAGGATAAGAAAGCTTTGGCTCAGAATATTATTTCATTGGGGAAAGAAATCAAGAATGTTTTTGATACAACCAAGTTCAATAACACTAAGATTCTTGAAGGCACTATGGCGGCATCAAGCTTTGGAAATAATGGTATTTCAGGCTCAACAGCAATGGCGTCAATTGCCAATTCGTTCTCATTCCAGACAGGTGCAGATTCAACAGACAGAATGACTTTAGACTTTGCGTCCGGCTTGGCTAGTACTGGTCTAAATACAGCTGATCTCAGCGCGAATGCGGTTGCAGATAATGTATTTAATGCTGTCACAAGCTTTACAACAGGGCTTCAGAACCTGGTCGATGTTCCGACAACGAGGCAGGATGAATTTGCAGCAGCCATTGGTAATCTGGCAAGTTTTCAGACTAATGCGACAGATATCTCGACTATCGGAAAATTTGAAACTGATATAAATGAATCATTAAACAAGATAGGTAACTATCAGCAGAGACTTGATGTTAAGAACGAATATCTGACAAGTGCTATTACAAACGCAACATCAACCGTATCAAGGTTGTTTGATGCTAATATGGCCGAGCAACAGTTAGCTTCATCCAAGGGACAGATTGGCTCCCAGATTGCGACTACAATGCTCTCGCAGCTTAATTCAGCACCTCAAAATATTATGTCGTTATTCAGATAATTATAATTAACTCTTATTTTACCCCCGGGCAAACCGGGGGTAATCTTTTTTCAACTAAAATTTGAGTAATAAAATGTATCAGGCAAGCTCTTCATATTATAATAGAACAAATCAGGCAAACGCGTATCTTGTGAAAGAAATTATGGAAGCAACTCCGCAAAAACTTTTAATCAAGATTTATGACTTTGCAATCACAAACTGCCAGAAGCATGATATGGAAAGAACAAACAGGGCAATTCAGGAATTAATAAATTCATTAAAGTTCGATGACGTTACAAAGGAGATTTCAACCGGCTTTCTGAAACTTTATTTATATTGCCAGGAAGAAATGCGTAAAAAAAATTATGAAATGGTAAATAAAATATTAACAGAACTCAGGGATGCATGGTTAAAAGCATTTAATATGTAGGTGACATTATGGCATACAATTTACTAACCACTACCGGAATAAATTCTTTAATTAGTTCATATAAATCAAGTGAAACTACTAAACAGCTTACTACATTAACTACCAGAAAAACTAAATATCAGGATATGGTTTCTAAATGGAGTACGGTGAGTTCTAGTCTTACGCCTCTGAAAAGTGTGCTTGATCAGCTGAAGGTTACCGGTTCAAGTTCGGCTTTTATTGCGTCAAAGAGCGCGACTTCATCAAATACAGGTTTTGTTGCGGTTAGCGCAACGGCAGATGCTCCGGTTGGAACGTTCTCTTTGCGCGTAAATCAGCTGTCTAAAAATGACAGCGTTGTTTCGGAAACTTTACCTTCAATTACCACCAATTCAGTTACTGCAGGCGTACATACGTTAAAGTTTCAGAGTGGGGATAATGTAGCAAACGTTGATGTTACATTTGGTGGGTCAGAAACTAACCTGACTATTATGCAAAAAATCAGAGATGCGGTAAATAGTGATTCGACCGCTTCTTCATTTATGTCGGCATCTGTTTTTAGCCCATCTACGGCTCAGTCCAAGCTGACTTTTACGGCAAAAAATAGTGGATTTACTAACCGGTTGAGGATTAATGAAGGTATGTCCGAGGATGATGCGCTCAAATCAATTGGTTTGACATCAGGTGTTTTAACAAACCGCTACAAAAATTCGGACGATACGAAGGCAGGTTTTTTATTTGGCACTAATCTGGTAGGAGTCCTAACTGAAGACGGTACAAATAATCTTCTTAATTCAAAATTCCAGTACAATGGGATTTCTATTCAAAAAGATTCAAATGTTGTGAGTGATGTTGCGAGCGGGTTGACGCTTACGCTCAAAGCGGCAATGCAGACTTCTGATACGGATGTTAATGTGGCTGTGGCTTCTGATACCAGCGGAACGCGTACAAAAATTGATAATTTTATCAGTAAGTTTAACAGCGTTTATACTTCTGTCAAGAATCAGATGTATTCAAGTACGATAGGCAGGGGAGTTTTTACTGGAGATCCAAATGCTCAGGGGTTGTTAAACGCTCTGTATAAGGGAGCGACTGCAAAAGTAGGAGTTCCAGACGGAAATCTTAATTCATTATCTCAGTTAGGAATAAGCTTTAATACGGACAGCGGGTTGACAGTTTCGGACAGCGGTCAGCTTAATAATTCTATCTCGCAAAAAATGTCGCAGGTTGAAGCGGTTTTTAATTCTGAAAACGGGGTGGCCGCGAGACTTTCAACATCAGTTAATTTATACGAAGGAAGTAGCGGGTCGGTTTATTCAGCCATATCGTCTTACAATAGTAATATTACTTCTATTTCAAGCAAAGTTACATCTGTTCAGACAAGGATTGATAAACAGGCTGAAGGTCTCCGAAAACAATATACTGACCTGCAGTCCCGTCTTGTCTCGATTCTGGCGCTTCAGGATATGTTTACGGGTGCTGCAAGTGCTGCAAGTACAGTAATAGGCGTATGACAGAAATTGAAGTAAAGATTAAAGAAATTAGTGATCTGATGATGAAAATTTCAGATTTGCTGGATAACGTTAACGGCGATAATCATAATTTTGTAATGTCTGAGCTTAAAGGCAGGCTGATTGACTTCAATAACATAAGAAGTTATCTAAAAAAACATCATAATATTGCTGATTTAAAAGATTTTTCTCAGAAATTAGGAATTCTTGCTAAACAAATTGAAATCAAATTCGATAGTATTATAAGTGGGATTACAAACGAGCAGACTCGTATCAATTGCGAACTCGAAAATATTCAAAACAAGAAAAAATTAGCAAATTATAATAGGTGAATAAGTTGGACATCAAGGGGATAACCAATAATAGTTACGTTCCTCCTCTGCGGAACGTAAGAAAAACTAATGTTCAGTCAAGCGGAACTGAAATAAAACAGGATAAATTTGAAATTTCAAATGAGGCAAAAATTTTGCAGGCCAAAAGTGAAAACGTTAAAGACTTATCCAAAATTCAGCAGAACATCAAGAATAATGTCTATAATTCTGATAAAGTTATAGAAGCAACGGTTGATGGAATAATGAAAGAGCTGAATATAAAATAAACATGATAGAAAATAGTTTTTGAAAGTCAGGTTTGAAGTAGGTTCGGTTTATTATCTTTAACCAGATATTTCTATAACTTTTTTATCCCTTTTCGAAAACTAAACAGCTCTGAGTACAGTATCTGATATTGGTTGTCTGCCCGCATCGTTGTTAAATCGCCTTATTGTTTTAATAATGTTAAAGATTTAATTTATAAAAACGAGGCTGTCTCAAAAGTCAAATATTTCGTAAATAAATTACGTTTTCGTATTGATTTCGCAATAGTATTTATGGGAAAATGACTTATGAGACAGCCTCTTTTTTTTGACTTTTTTATATCTCTTCCCTTCTTTGGTAATATTACTGCAAAACCCAGTACACTTAGAGTGTTAAAACAGAAAAGTAATTTGCAAGTTACGAATAATTTGGCTAAAATTAGATTCAAAATTATAAGAGTGTTTAATATTGACCAATTGTCGACATTCCCCGAATTGTTTATGTTGTAAATCGCTGAAGATTAGGTGCTAGATATGTATAAGGAAGAGAATGATAATAAGCTCCAAATTCTTGGAAAATTAGCTGCCAGCCTGGCTCATGAAATAAGAAATCCCCTTTCTGCAATAAAATTGAATCTTGAGTTTGTTAAAATGTCGGAGATTAATGACGATGTACGTGATTCGATTGACTCTTGTATTGAGGCAACTCAAAGAATCCAGTCTCTGATTGAAAATACCCTGGACTTTTCCAGAAGTTCAATAAATGATTTTACTCCTCAATCAATCAATATAGTTGTTTCTTCAGCTGTTGAAATTATGGTTTCCAGGGGGAAAGTTTTTAATATCGTAATAACAGAACAGCTGGATCATACATTACCTCCGGTTTCTTTTAATAAGAATAAGATGCTTCAGGTGCTCTTGAATCTTATTACTAATGCCTTTGAGGCTATTGAGAAAAATGGACTTGTAAAGATTAAGACTTATCGCGAAGTCATAAATGAAAATCAATATGTCACGCTGGAAATCGAGGATTCAGGAAAAGGAATTTCTGAGGATAACAAAGCAAAAATATTTAATGATTTTTTTACAAATAAAGAGTATGGAACAGGACTGGGTTTAAGCGTCTGTAAAATGATATTAGACGAGTTTAACGCCTCAATTGATTTTGTTTCCCATGTGGGCAGAGGCTCCCGTTTTTATGTCCGTTTTAATCAAAATGTCAGTTGTGTGGTAAAATGATGTTAAGTATTCTGATTGTCGATGATGATAACCTTATCTGTTTATCATTGAAAAAAATTCTGCTTAAAATGGGGTATCAGGTCGAAACATGTACTGACGGTGCCCTTGTGCTCGATAAAGTCGAGGAATATCAGCCTGATGTAATACTCCTTGATATCTATTTAACAAGCCACAATGGGCTTGATCTGCTGAAAGGCCTTCAAAAACTATATTTCCATATCCCGGTTATTATGATTACAGGCTATTCTGATGTCAAAACAGCTGTTGTTGCTATGAAATCAGGTGCCTTTGATTTTCTTCTAAAGCCGATGGATATGGAACAGCTTGAGCTGGTACTTAATAAATGTGCTGAGCACCTAAAGCTGAAATCAGAAGTTAAAAAACTTCACTCGCTTATGAGAGAAGATGAAATTAACCGTGAATATTTTGGACGCAGCAAAGCGATAATCAGAATATTAAACCAGGTTGAAAGACTTGCTAAAAGCGATAATACTACTATTCTTCTCGAAGGGGAAAGTGGTACTGGTAAGGAAGTATTCGCGAAGTTCATTCACCAGCAAAGTCCGAGAAAAAATAATGCATTTATTACTATCAACTGCGCGGCAATTCCAAAGGAACTAGCTGAAAGTGAATTGTTTGGGCATGAAAGAGGAGCTTTTACCGGCGCGGCTCAGAAAACAAAGCTCGGTAAGTTTGAGCTTGCTGATGGCGGTACAATCCTGCTTGATGAAATTGGCGAGTTGTCGCTTGATCTGCAGGTTAAACTTTTAAGAATACTTCAGGAAAAAACATTTTACAGGCTTGGCGGAGAAAAAGAAATTGCCGTAAATGTCCGTGTACTTGCTGCTACAAACAGAAATCTTGAAGATGAAATTAATAAGGGACATTTCAGGGAAGATTTATATTACAGGCTGAATGTAGCAAAGATTACTATTCCGCCGCTAAGGGAAAGAAAAGAAGATATCCCCCTGCTTGCGTATAGTTTTCTTAAAGAATTTGAAGTAAAGTTTAACCAAAAAATAAAAGGGATAGACAAAGCTGCTCTTGTATTTCTTGAGCAACAATATTGGAAGGGCAATGTTCGTGAACTTAGAAATTCAATTGAAAGAGCAGTTTTAATGCTTGACAGCGATGAAATTAAAGAACAGCATTTTAGCTTTTTAAATTCCGGCAAAAACAATATACCTGACGAAGATAAATTTATATTGAAAATTCCATCCAAAGGGGTAGGAATTGAGGTAGTTCTTCGTGCTCTGATTCTCCGCACTCTTGACATAACCAAAGGTAATCAGGTAAAAGCCGCAAAGATTTTAGGACTTTCACGTTCTAAGCTACGGTATAGAATGGAACAGCTTGATATAGAAGTAACAAAGAAAATCCAATAAACTTAAAAATCGTATTTGCTCAACAATGAGAATATAGATTTACAATAAAAACAGGCGGAACCTATAATTTAATCCTAAATTGTAGGTGCCACAGTCTATATTACAGGTTGAATTTCATTTTGAGCCAGTCGTAGGCGGCATTTATTTCCTTAGTCTTATGCTCGGCAAGGGCTATGATTTCCTCTCCGAGGTTTTGTACTTTATCAGGGTGATATTTACCTATAGCTTCGAGATATTTTTTTCTTATATCTGATTTTGTAACCTTGCCTTTAAGTCCAAGCAACGAACCATAATGCTTTATTTTATCTTCATCGGTTGCTTCAGTCGAATCAAATTGTTTTTGCTTTGAGCTTTCACGTTTTTCATAACGTTCATACTTTTCATATCTCTCGTATTTCTCTTCCTTCCTGTAATTTTTTTCTCCCTTTTGTTTTTTGTCCTGTTTTTTATACCGGTATTTTGAATAATTAGGATCTGAGCTGATAATACTTTGCAGAGAGACACAAAGCCCGGAATTCCGTGCACCTATTTTATACATATAATCAAGTACGACAAGATTAAGTGAACTCCAGTCGGTGGTCTTGATTTTTTCAGCTGACTGTAGTAGCAGTTTATTAGTGGCATTTTCAGGATGGTTAGAGCGGATTTTCTTTAATCTGTTTCCGTCTATAATAGGCGTAACAATTCTAAGCAGATAAGTAATCCATTTCTCGTCTGTGCTATGGAGTATAAGGTTGTAGAGTATCAAAAATTCATTCAGAATAGTAGTAGAAGTAAATTTATTAAGTAAGATATTTGACAAGCAGACACACTGCAGGTGTCCGTATGCTGTAAATATAAATTCGTTGAGAGTCTGATTGGTATCAAGATCAAACCATTTCACAAAGATAGTATTGATGGCGGGTTCAAGGAAATTACTTTTAAATTCCATTGCAGGTCGGATATCGTGAGTAAGGAAGCCGAAAGAAAACTCAGACAGTCCGTTCTGTACTGTGCCTAGGGCGCACCATATCTGGCTGTAGATTTCATCATAAATATCATACGCTTCATCATACTTCCCAAAGTTAAGAAGCAGGTCGGCGGCATCTCTAAGTTTTGAAATATTACTCATTACTCGTTAATTGTTTTAGTGTGGTAATTTATAAATTGTTTCGCAAATATAAAAGTTATAAGCATCAATAAAAAAATATCTATAGCCTGAAAATCAAATATCTGTGTAAATTTATACGGCAGGACGTTATATCTGAGTAATTTTGGTTGTAAGGTAATTATGAATATAAAATTGGGATTCTGAGAAGTTTTTTGGAAAAAATGCTAAAAGTGGTGATAATTTAATGTTGGATATCCGGCTTAGGTCTATGACAGGGACATAAAAAGTGTGGTTTAAGCGTAAAATCGGAAGATTAGTCCGCACTCACAGTCTCGATGTCCGCGTGAGATGTTTCTGTGTCCGCAAGCGAAGTCGGAGAGTCCGCATGGAAATTGGCGTCCCTAGAGAAGATTTTTAGAGCTACTAAAAACTTATTCCGACTTTCAGCAGGAATAAATTATTTTTATAGGTAAAATAATTTTCATTCGAATCGTTGATGATATACATATATTCAAATCCTGCTTCAAGTGATTTAACCAATGGCACAGAATCAAATTTTTTTGTAAGTTCAAACCAGAATTCTTTCTTTGTATCGAGTCTCTGTCTAAAATATACTGTATCGACAAGGTTTTCCTTATATCTTCTGTCTGAATATTGCGCGCTTAGTTTAAGCGAAAGATTCCAGGGAAGCGTCTGTGTAAACTCGGAACCAATATCGTATCCTTCATAAATATAAGGATCATCCCAAAGGTCATCATCGTCTGAATACATAAACTCCGTAAGACTGATTCCATTATTTTTATCCAGATTATTCCTTAGCATATAATACGCGTTGATGCCACTGTTCTCGAATAATGACTGTGATATTTTCAGCATTGAGCGTAACTGAGTAATATTTGTTTCTTTAAGACTGACATTATTCTTAGACATACCCATATTTTTAGCATGGAGATCCTCTATTACGGTCATATCTTTAATTGAATAACCTCTGTTTGCAACAGCTATCTCAAAATGAATAGCTGTATTAGTTTCAAAGAAGAGCGATAATCTTGAAAACAGCGAGTTATCATTATAGGCCAGATTGTATAGTGATGGGTAATTCTTACGCGAATAATTATAACCGGAAGAGAGCAAAAGAGATCCATCCAGATAAAAATTACCGCTGGCATTTAGCGAATAGATATTGTAACTGTAAGTCGATTCACCCGATGTATTTGTTTTATAGACATAAGCCGCGCCGAGCGATATATTCTCTCCGTGTGAAGTGTCCCATAATGCAAAAGAATAGTTAAGACCAACTGAATGGTTATAATAAGATCGGTCCGTTAAATTGCGGAAATCATTAAGTCCAAAAGAATAAGTTAATCCGGGTCCGTTTTCAAAAGGCGAATAGTTTAATTCAGCCTGATATGAATTGATGTACTCATTAGTCCCGTTGCTTAATCGGTAAGGGTTATCGGTGAATAAAATAGAGTAATTAACACCGCCGGAAAATTCCTGTGCGGTAAGAGAATTATAACTGAATATCAAAACTGTTAAAAAAGCAGAAAGAATTACGCTCAATATTTTTTTCATCTTAGTGTTTCCCGAATCCTTTTGGTTTTCCTTTACCTGACCAGCCCATTCCTCTGGCGCGGTTGTCGTTAATACCGTCCCCGTCCTTATCGGTAAATTTCTCCATATTTTTTCTCATAAACTTAGGCTTTTGTGAGCCATCGTGTCTTAAATCATTAATGCCATCGCCATCGGCATCTATGAAGCGGGTGCTTTTAGCATTAATATCCGCTTCAGATTTCCCGGGCGTTTCCACTTTTTGTTGCATCTTGTCGTTATCCTTAACCTGTTCCTTTGAGTCCGAAGCTTTTTCCTGCGCAAAGAGAATGGCAGGCAGTAAAGCTATAAGCGCTATGTAAATTATCTTTTTCATATAAGTCTTCATAAAATATTATTACGTTCGTTAAACAATAGTACTGTTTTAATTATAAATAAAACATAAGAACTTTTCTTCTCTTGGTCTTATTTTTAGGTCTGTCTGCTGTTATTCTTCATAGTTTTTCAAGTTTATAGCGCAGATTCCGCTCCGATAAATTTAATAATTTAGCTGCTTTGGACTGGTTGCCTTTTGTTTCCTTCAGCGCCAGCCCGATAATACTGCGTTCGAGTTTTTCCAACTGTTCGTTAAGGTCCCCGATATAAGGATGAAAACCATTAGACTTGTTCTCATTTTGCAGAGGTTTTAAGTTTGCCGGCAGATCATTGGTCGTTATCATGTCGTTGCGTGAAAGAACGCAGATGCGGTGAATAATATTCTCAAGTTCGCGCACATTGCCGGGATAATGATATTTAAGCAACATATCCATGGCTTCTTTTGATATCTGTTTTTCAGGCTTTCCCATTTTCTCCATAAAGTGCGCGATGAGAACAGGAATATCAGTTTTCCTTTCGCGCAATGCGGGGATATTTATCGATACGATATTTATCCTGTAATAAAAATCCTCGCGGAAAGTTTTTTCGACCAGCATCTCTTCAAGGTTGCGGTTGGTCGCGGTAATAAGACGTGCGTTGGTTTTGATTACCTGATTTGAACCGAGTCTCGAAAATTCCCCGGACTGCAAAGCTCTGAGTAGTTTAACCTGCATCTGCAAAGGAATATCGCCAATCTCATCGATAAAGATAGTGCCGTTGTCAGCATCCTCAAACCGGCCTAAACGGCGTTGTTCCGCTCCGGTAAAAGCTCCTTTTTCGTATCCGAACATTTCGCTTTCAAGCAACGCATCCGGAAGGGCTGCGCAGTTAACGACTATGAACGGTTCGTTCTTTCTGTCGCTTGCGTAATGAATGGCACGCGCAAAGAGTTCCTTGCCTGTGCCGCTTTCGCCCCGTATGAGTACGGGCGCATTGCTTTTAGCAACTCGTCCGGCAATGTTTAACGACTCGGCCAGTTCATTGCTTTCGTAGATTATATTATTAAAGCTGAATCTTTCCCGCAACTCCTCTCTGAGTTTTTTATTCTCAGTTATAAGCTGCTTATGGAGCAGCGCGCGGTCTATCAGAATATCAATTTCATCGAGGCTGACAGGTTTTTGCAGATAATAAAAAGCTCCCTGCTTCATTGCTTCCACCGCGGTTTCAATTGTGCCGAAGGCTGTCATAAGAATAACGACTATCTCAGGATTTATCTTCTTTATTTCGAGGAGAACTTCGAAGCCGGTCATATCGGGCATTTTATAATCGGTAAGTGCAAGGTCAATAGCCTTATTCTTAATTATATCAAGACCTTCAAGACCCGAACCGGCCAGATGGATATTGAATCCTTTCTTCTTAAAATAACCGCCGAGCGATTCGCGCTGCGGTTTTTCATCGTCAATTATTAGTATTGTCGTATTCATATCATTGGGAGTTCTATCGTAAAAATTGTGCCTGTCGTTTTGTTGCTTTCAGCCTTAATTGTGCCGTTGTGAGCGTTAATTATCTGGTTCACAATACTAAGTCCAAGTCCGTTGCCGTTTGATTTCGTTGTAAAGTATATATCAAAAATTTTTTTTAGATGTTCATGCAGGATGCCTTTCCCGTTATCCGTTACCTGAATTATTAGATGTTGCTTATTCTGAAACGATTCAACCTGAATTGTTCCGCCTTCATCAACGGCATCAATAGCATTCTGTATGAGATTTATCATTACCTGTTTCAACTGACTTGAATCAGCGAATATTTCCGCGTCAGAAGAAGAGACTGATAGCTTAATATTTTTATTAACCGTTGCGCTATGAAATGAGACAGCCACGTTATCGAGAAATTCCCTGATGTTTATTTTACTTAACGCAAGTTCAGGTGGTCTTGCAAAGCGCAGGAACTGATTAATGATATTCGTAACGCGAGTAATTTCCTGGCGCATATTTTTTATCATTTGATAATACTCATCCTGATCCGCGTCAGGTTCAAATTCCTTTTCAAGTCTTTGAGCTGTGATGCTGATCAGGTTAAGCGGATTTTTAATCTCATGAGCCACCCCCGCGGCTAATTCGCCCATAGCATTAAGCTTTTCATGCCGCTTCTGCGATTCCTCGAAAGTGCGCATTGCAGTAACATCACGCGCAACGGCGACCACGGCTTCGACATTGCCGTTCTCGTCATGGATAAGCAACGAGCTTCCGCCCGCTATTATCCTGCGACCGTCCGGCAATATGACCTGGTGTTCCATATAATCAAGCGACTGCATATTCTTTAATGTAAGTCCAATCAGATTATCATGCCCGCCGAGTAATGCCGAATAATGCATACCCAGAACTTTTGACGTATGTACGCCGAACATATTTTCAGAAGCTTTGTTAAACAGATTAATTATACCGGAACTGTCAGCTGCAAAGACGGAATCGGACATATTTTCAAGGATATTGCCTGTATAATTCTGAATCCTGCGGTACTGATTCTTTAGTAATGAATAGCTCTGGCTGTTGGCAATATAAATAATGACAACAATGCCGACCAGAAGCAACAGTGCGGAGATAACGATGCTTCTGATTATAGTCCATTTAATAAGGCTATTAACCGAGCTGAGCGAAACGCCGATTCTTATAACGCCCGATATTTCATCTCCTGCATGAAACGGCTCAACTGCCTCGTAGATTTTTTTGCCTTCAAAGAGAATTTTGCGGGTAGAAATTGTCTGCCGCAAAGCCGCGTCCGATAAAAATTTATCCGATTCGAATGAGCTGAGGTTATCAACTCCCTTGCTCGCCGTAATAATGCCTTCAGAATCCTGAATGACAATATATTCGATATCTTTTTCGTTTGCTATCTGTTGAAATAATTTGCCTACGCCTATTTTCTTACGGAACTCAAGAAGGTAGCTGCTTTCAACCGATAAGGCAGTTATGCCGTTAGTTCCATTTGTTCTTTTATGCAATATTAAAAACTCTGAGCCACCCAATGAATCGCTCGTTGCGCCCGCAATGTAATAGTCATATCTTCCGGACTTAATTGAATCTATTTCAGCGGAATAATGCCGGAATATATTCAGTTCGGAATACTTAACATTCGAATTGCAAATTTCAAGTTTATTTGAAGCATCGAACATGTAAATATGATATATCTTATTTATGTGTGAAAATTTATTCAGCAATTTCTCAGTTAGTCCGGAGTTCTCATCCATTTGCGAAATTAAAAAAGCGTTGTTCAGCAATTTCTCAGAAATCAGAGATTCAACCTCCATACTGCTGATATAAGTATTTTCGCCGGCCTTTTGAACAGACCTGAGCAATGAGGCCGCCTCTTCGGTTTTGGTCTGATATATATCCAGATAGTTAGTGTAAATATCAAAAGCCGTAACTGCGATAAGTATAAATCCGAAAGTAAGTGTAATCGGAACAAGCAGCTTTGGGTTTATAATTAGTTTGTTTTTCAATTTTATATAGTAGTTTCTGATATTCATTACCTGACTTATATAGTATTTTACAAAAACTGTTCCTTAAAGAATTCTTAGCAAAATATAAATAAATATATTAATAATTCGTCATAAACGCCCGTATAATTCGTCGGAATTGACGATGATTAATCTTTTGCGGAATAAAAAAAGCCGAAAAATAACAGGTTCTTAAATGGCATGGCAGTTGGTTATTAAATGCAGTATTATTACTGAGCGGATGTGCTGATTAACTTATGAATAACTCATGTTACATAAAATTTATCTAAACTATGATTTGTATGATTCTTTTGATTTATATGATAATGCAGTCAGTATTAAATGAATCATAGTTCTGGCATTTCTGTATAACATAAATTAATTATTAAATTGCATGAATGCCGGTTAAACATGGCTTATGTCATTACAGCTAAGACGTTTTTTATACAATAATTAAATATTGCGCGGATATAAAATACAATCGGCATTCCCGAAATACATCTTCTTTTTTATAAAAGAGCATTCGGGCGGCACAAAATAACATTATATCGGTACAAAATAACATTAGACCGGCACACAAGCCCTCTTTTTGATTATAAAATAGTCTTTATGGGTTTTATACAAGCTATTGTGTGTTTTACACTCGTCATTATGGGTTTTGCACGAGCCATTGTGTGTTTTACACTCGTCATTATGGGTTTT
>JBAXDX010000030.1:0-30083 GCA_037140715.1 Ignavibacteria bacterium | reverse complement strand
CCGGTATTGCTCCGCGACTTATCTGATCCACATAGTTTGCCGCTACGTTTAACGGGTTGATCACAGCGTCAAGAGTCTGATTAACACCGCTTACAATTTCCTTATATCCGCCATTGAATTTTTCAGCGTTTCCCCTTGTCTTTAGTTCGCCTTTAACAGCGGCAATGGTTAACATCTTTGCTTCCGCTACCAACTCTTTAACAGTTGCGGTTACTTTGTTTAACGCCTTGCTTAATACATCCTTTTCCGATTTTACCTTAACTTCTGCTGTTATATCGCCACCGGCAATTTTTTCAGCCGCAAGAACCTGTTCCCGAATATTATTGATCATAACTTTAAACGCCGATTCTAAAAGTCCTACTTCATCTTTTGTATTAGATTCTATCGTTATATCTATATTTCCCACAGCCAGTTTATCCGCCGCCTCGGTAAGTCTTACAATAGGCCTGCCGATTATTCTGGCGATAAGAGTACCAAGGGACATAGCGATAACAACACCCACGATTAAGAATATTATCATCAGTCGTATCGCGGAATCTGCATTGACTGTATTCTGGACAGAAAGGTCACTGGCGGTTTTAATTTTAAGTTCTGTAAGCAAAGTTATCGCATCATCCAAGTCTGCTGCAGACTTTTTTGCATCGCCCCGCATAAGAGCCAGTGCTTCATTAGGTTTGTTAGCCACACCAAAAGATACTATTTCCTTTAAATATTTTTCATAAATTTCACGTTTTTTAGTAAAATCCCTGAATGATTCCCTTATGTTATCGGCTACAATTGTTTTTTCAAAGGAAGCTACGGTTTTATCCATAGCTTCATTTTCCTTGTTTATCTCATTCTGCAGTTCAATTTTTTCTCTTTCAGAAGTGGACAGCAGAATATCGCGCATCGCTACCCTTATCTTCTGATAACTTGTAGATAAAACAGCCAGCTCCGAAATAGGGACTGTCATGTTTTCATATAGCATTGTATCGCTTTCATCAGCGGACTTCAGGCTTGCAATTCCCACGTAGCCTATAACTCCGGCAATTAACGCGACAAGAATAAAACTCGTGATTAGCTTTGCGCCAATCTTCAGATTCATAAACCATTTCATATCTACCTCTCTAATTAATTAATAAAAGTACCAGTTCTGTTAATTAAACTATTTCACTCACAGCCACTTCAGTTTCAATTTGCTGAAGCCACTTTCAGCTTTTCTTTAGCTTCGGCATTTTGAATTATCTTAAGAATATCAAGTATCAGGGCAACGTTTCCATTACCGAGTATTGTCGCACCTGAAACTCCCTGTACAAATTTAAACACTCTTCCAAGATTTTTAAGAACAGTCTGATGACTTCCAATCACATAATCAACTGCGAAGCCTACTCTGACGCCATTAACATTACTTATAACCACCTGCTCTATTAAAGGTCTGTCTCCGGGTATATTAAAAGTTTTTCTCAGAGGGATGTATGGGACAATCTCTCCCCTGATGTGCACCAGATTCCTTCCGTGTACCTTCTCGATATCGCTGTCGGAAAGTTCGATACATTCTTCAACAACAGACAAAGGCAGGATAAAAGAATCTCCCCCAATCTGAACAAGCAGTCCGTCAATAATAGCCAGAGTCAATGGGAGCTTTAGAATAATAGTAGAACCAGCTTCTTTAGCGCTTACAATTTCAACAGAGCCTCTCAGGTTGTCAATCGCCTGTTTGACAACGTCCATACCCACGCCTCTGCCCGAGATGCTTGTAACCTTCTTCGCAGTTGAAAATCCGGGAGTAAAAATCAACGAATACAATTCGCTTTCTTTTAATTCCGTTTCTGCTGAAATCAATCCCTGGCTTACTGCTTTTACCCGTATAGCCTCTTTATCAAGTCCTGCTCCGTCATCCTGAATTTTAATAATAACACTACCGCCTGACTGAGTAGCAGAGAGGTTAACTTTTCCTACTCTTGATTTGCCCGCTGCTTCTCTTACCTTAGGCAATTCAATTCCATGGTCAATACTATTTCTAATTATATGAACCAGAGGATCATTCAGGCGTTCTATCACAGTCTTGTCAAGCTCAGTCTCGCCGCCTGTTGTTATCAGTTCAACTTCTTTCCCCAGTTCCTGAGTTAAATCCCTTACAAGTCTTTTAAACTTGCTAAAAGTTGTACCTATAGGGAGCATTCTTATATTTAGCGCGCTGTCGCGCAGTTCCCAGGTCAGGCGTTCAACTTCTTCCGCCACAATAACCAGTTCCGGGTCGTTAGCACTATTGGCTGTCTGTGTTAAACGTGCCTGAACAGTAACCAGTTCACCAACGAGATTAACAAGGTTATCGAGTTTTTCCGCACTTACTCTGATACTTGTAGCTGTGTCGTGATCGCCCTGCTTATCATCCTTTTCGATTATTTTTTTCTTTTCCGGCACTTCTGATTTTCTGATATGCTGAATATCCTGCTCAAGCAACCTGTACTTAGCAACAAGTTTTTTATAATCTGCTTCAGTAGTCTTTCCAATTTCACTTTCAAGGAAACTATAGAAATTTTCATTATCTAACTTTCCCGTGTTATCGAGAATTTCTATCGTAAGCTGGCAGTCATCTTCAACAAAGATAAATATATCTTTAATCGTATCGCGGTCCCTTAGAGTAGATACAATAATATCCCATCCCGAGTAACACTCCTCTTCCTGAATATTCTCAAGGTCAGGGATATCCTCTGAATGGTGGCAGACGATATTGTTTCCAAGCAGTTTTAATTCATTGAGTAATAAGAGAGGATTAGCTCCGGTAGAAAAGATATTAGTAGCGGGACGGAAGTAAATTTTGTATGTGGACTTAGATTTTTGGACTTCCTCATCCGCTACTGTTTCATCATCTGCAGGCTGGCTGTTCTTAGCTGCTTCGCTTATAAATTTAGTATTTATGACCATATTTCTGAAAGTAACAACAAGCTCTTTAGTAATATCATCATCCGCGAACTTTTGAGTTTCGGTTTCCTTTAGCATCGCGCTTATCTGGTCGCGCGCGCTAAGAGTAAGGCTGATTAATTCCTTTGTTACCGATATTTCTCCGTTACGCACCAAATCGAACATTGTTTCGATATCATGCGTAAAGATTGATATATCATCAAAACCAAACATCCCGCTCGATCCCTTAATAGTATGAAGTGCGCGAAAAACTTTTGCTATGATTTCGTTATCTTCAGGATTTTGTTCAAGTTCGAGAAGACTATACTCTAAAGAAACAAGCAGTTCTGCCGCTTCTTCAATAAATGCTTGTTTATGGCTGTCTAACATCCCAGCACCTTCTTGGTAACTGATATAAGTTGTTCTGGTTTAAATGGCTTTACAATCCAGCCTGTGGCACCCGCTGCCTTTCCTTCCAGCTTCCTGCTATCCTGTGATTCTGTAGTCAGCATAATAATCGGGACAAACTTCATTACAGGGATTGTCCTGACCGCCTTTATCAGTCCAATACCATCAAGGTTCGGCATATTCAGGTCAGTAATTATCATATTAACCGGATTACCGTTTAATTTAGCCAACGCATCTTTTCCGTCCGCGGCTTCCACTACTTCATATCCGGCATCTCTCAACGTAAAACTTACCATCTGCCGAACGCTTGCCGAATCATCTACTGTCATTATTTTCTTAGGCATTTATACTCCTTAATAATTCATCTTTTAAGAAAAATTCCGGCTGGGGCAACCCCGCATCTTTTATTAATAACTCAAATACTTCCGGATAGCCCGCGGATATGGAAAAATTCTTTTTCACGCCGAGCGATGTTTTATGCGCCGAATAAAGGAGCTGAAGGAATGACAGATCAAAATCTTCAGCACCGCTTATATCTACCTCAAGACTTTGGACCTTCTTCATTGCATCAATGAGGCTGTTTTTGATTTCCGTTGCACGGATTATTGTCAAGCTTCCGTCAAGCGCCAGTATTCCTTTTTTTTCTGTTTCATCAATCGTTAAATTCATATTACTTAACTCCTAGTTATTCTACTTTCCGGCTTAAAGCCCATTAAAAAAGCACTATATTATCACCAAGGTCTTCGTCTCTGCTTTCCCCGGTCTTTTTATATTCGTTTGCAGCGTCACCTTTTGTGGTCTTTAAATAATGCTGATGTACTTTTCTCTCGCTGTTCATCGTATAATTTTTATTCAGATCGGAAAGCCTGTCAGCTTTGTTTAACAGCGCAGGGTCCACCTGCCGGTTTATCTGACCAGCTATACTATCCAGTTCATCAGTAACCAGACTAATTGCCTGCGACATATCGTGATGCACGCTTATCCCTGAGATTGTTGAATTGATATTATTACTCAGCTTTACGACCTCATTCCTTACTCCATTTAACGTTTCCGTGGTCTTTTTATCAAGCGAAGAAAGCTTTTCAATCTGTCCGCTTATTTCTAAAGTAATCTTGTTAAGTTCAATAAAACTTTTGCTTGTCGAGTTAAACTCAATTGCAGTATATAAATTACCGGCAGATTCAGATATCTGAGTCAGCACTTCAGAAACAAGATTTGTCTGTAATTTAGCATCATTCGAAAGTCTCTGAATTGATTCGGCAAGCACACCAAGAGCAGCCCCCTCTGTACCAGTATGAGCAGCCTTAATTCTGGCGTTAAGAGCGATAAGTTCGATCTCAGAACCAATCTCATCAATTTCATTTACAAAATAAGTTAATTCATTTACCGTATCCGCAACTGATTTCATTGAAGCAGTAAGTTCTTTCCTGTTATCCGAATTTTTCGAAAGCGCTGAAGAAATTGAAGTAAAACCCGATTCAATCTCAGTAATTATTGTTGATCCCCCCTTGGCAAGCTCAATATCCAGCATCTCCTGAACGCCCGATAATACTTCTTCAACGCTTATGCTTACCTGATCGAGGCTTTTAATGATTTTCTCAACCGCACTGTTAAGCTCTCCGCCTGCATGCCTTAGCTGAAGTGACTGAAGATGACAGTTATCATGAACATTAACGACAAGGTTCAGCAGTTTTGATTCATCCGCCTTATTCATGAGATAAAGATTTTCATTTGTCTTTTCGAGAGCTTCGGAAACATGTTCTATTTGTTGGCGTGTAATATCATGGAACTGAATTGAAGTAACCACCCGCCCAACGTTATTTGAAATCTCCCCGGCTTTCCTGGCTATTTCGGAAACTTTTCCCGATGATGCCTGATATCTGGAGTTAAGCGCCGACAGACTTACCCTGATATCGTCAAGAATAAGTTCCGTCTGTTCACGCTGTTTATTTTCAAGTGCGATAATCTTTGAAGTAGCCTGACTTATAAGTCTGCTTAACCGGGTAGCCTTTTCGCTTATACCTAACGCCTTTTCATTAATAATAGAAGAAAGATTTTCCACGTTGCCGGCAAGCGTGTTGAAACCACCATCGTCCTGCATAAGGCGCGCGCTTTCTATTCTGGTCGAAATGCCAAGCATACGCAGATGCTTTACTATTCTTTTAAATGCCGAAAGCTCCTCAATTACCTTTATAAGAATTAATACTATTTTCTGAAGAGATATTTCGCCATTCTGGATATCCTGCGCAGAATCAGAGAGATATTTACTGATTTGATGGAGCATCTGACTCAGCTCTTCAATCCCTGTTTTTATCACCTCTTCAGAAACCATATCTGATATCGACATCGAAACCATCGTGATTTCTTTCGAAGACTTATAAAAATCCTGAAGATTCTGTCCCAGGGTAAGGAACTGTTTTTCGGTATCGTTATTCAGGCTGCCTATCCTGGGAAGTACCCGGCTGATAGCTTTCATTGATTCGGTGGCCAAATTTCCCAGCAATGCCGGCTCTGACCGAAGTGGCACCTTTGATTCTTCATTATGGGAAACATCTGTAGTCAAGCCAAACTCTGTTTTTTGAAAATTCTTATAAAAAGCCTATGCAATTTTCGCAAAAATATGGGTTATTGATATACCTACTTGTAGGTATTTTTAAAGCATTGACGGGCGGGCAATATTGCACGGCTCAATAATATTCTATCTTATCACATACAGCCATGCTTAAAGAAGTTACCTTTGTTAAGTCCGGTAATATAACTGATTAATTTGTGAAGGGGGGTATGACTTTTCCGGAAGAAGTTGTCATTCCGCGGTCTGGAGCTGTCGCTTCGCGGGTGAAGATTTAACTAATGTTAATATCCCCTGTTGTATGATATTCCGGCTGGCACCCGCTGATACTGCTGGTTCTGAGAAAGATTGTACGAAATAATTTTGTCAGTAAATGAACGTTATTTACACCTCAGCAGCATCATTTTTCCCTTATTTTGTACCTTAATTATCAGCTTACCCCATTATTTATTCATATCTTTGAGTTTCAGGGCAGACATAAACAGTTACAAATATTCAATATTATGAGACTAAAAAACTACTCAAAATATATATTTGCCACCTTTATCTCTTTCCTCAGGGAATTAGTAAGTATTATTTCATCGGCGTTTCTAATATTGTCGCTTGTCAGGTCTGTTTCCTTATAATCCTTAAACATATTCAGGAGATATTCCCTGTAAATTCCGTTTAATATTCCTGAAGATATTTCGGGAGTAAACCATCCGCCGTTTCTTTTAAGAAATACATTAGAAACTGCTCCTTCGGCCAGTTTATTCTTTTCATTAAAGAAGAGTATTTCGCCAAAGCCTTTTTCTGTGGCTTTTTTATATTCGCGGTCGTATAGAACGCGGTTTGTCGTCTTAAAGTACTGGAACTTATCACAGCTTGATATTTTAGTTTTGGATATTAAAACGTCTATCGAAGAATCATTTAACTGAAATTCGTTCATTTCGATTTGGCAATTTCCCCATTTATCTAAAATAACTTTTACTCTGTAAGTTTTACTGCCGATTGTCTTTTTTAATAACCGGGTTAACTTCCTTTCTATCTGTTTTTCATCAAAATTAAAAAGGAAAAACCGCGCGGTTTCCCGCAGTCTTGTTAAATGTTTATCAGGTAAAAACAACTGATTATTTTCGATAAGCATAGTTGTAAAAATATTAAAAACAGAGTCGGGTTTGCATAAGAAATTACTTTTCAGGCTTGTTTCCCTGAATTCAGATTCCGCAAGGCTGTCCCAGACGATGCCTCCGCCTATTCCAATTTCGCCTTTCCCGCTTTCTTTTGAAATAACAAGAGTTCTAATAGGCACATTAAAAACTGATTCATTTTGATTAATAATCCCGACTGCGCCGGTATAGATATTTCTTTTTTCTGACTCTAATTCCTGTATTATCTCCATTGTTCTGATTTTGGGAGCGCCGGTAATCGATCCGCAGGGGAATAGATTTTTTAACACATCGGAAATGGTTATACCGGGTTTCAATTTTGAATTAATGGCGGAGGTCATCTGAAACAGCGTCTCATATTTTTCGATTTCAAATAATGTATCAGCCTTAACCGAGCCGAATTCGGATATTTTCCCCATATCATTACGCAATAAATCAACTATCATTATATTTTCCGATTTATCCTTTCCACTATTCTCAAGCGCGTCATGATTCAACCGGTCAGTTTCAAAATTATATCCTCTGCCGATAGTACCTTTCATCGGTTTGCAGAATAAATCTTTCCCTTTTATCTTAAAAAACAATTCCGGCGAGACTGAAATAATATAGTCGGAGCCATCGTTTATAAAGGCGATATATTTCGCCGACTGATTAAATATTAAGGAAAGAAACAAGCTAATTATATCACCCTCAAATGCGTAACCTCCTTTAACCGTATAATTCACCTGGTATGTATCGCCTGCTTCGATATATTCTTTTATTTTTTCAATGTTTTTTATATACTGGTCTCCGCCTGTATTAATATTAAACCCTGTGATTTTGTAATTGTCAAATAATTTGCAACCAATCAGGCTGTTATACGATATATCTTCAGAAGAGAATTTCCTGACATTTTCCTTTTGATAAAGATAAAACTTCATTAGCGGATATTTCTGCTCCGCCGCGATAAAACGATTTAGTCTTTTTTCCATAAGGTAAGATGCTTCGTAAGATAAATAACCAATAGCGGTAAGTTCGGACAGTTCGTCAAGTTTCGCAACCGAGCTAAAGAAATTGTCAACAGCGAACGACTCCAGTATTGATAAAGGATCTGTAAGCAGATAAGAATATTCATCTTTATAAATACAGGGGCTGTAAAAGAATGCGGAGCCGTCTTTATTTTTTACAGTCTCTAATGCTTTTAGAATATCTATTTTAGCGTTTCCATTTTTCATATTCACAAAATAAGCGTTCTAGAGGGAAATCCCAATAATTTAACCAGAAAATAGAGCGATGAAAATTTATTGCAATAAAAAAACGTATTAAAATAACGGTCAATATTTTGCCACGCTTCCTAAACTGGTTTATTATACTGTGCCGTACAAAGGGAAAAAGGTTGATAAAACGGTTAATTTTACTTATAATTACTTTTGTAAAGTAAATTTTTTAACAAACAGAGGGGATACTGTGGAAGATTCTGGCAGAGATAAGCAAAACTTATTTGGTCCAAAGAATTTATCTCTATCGTATTCATTGGACACAGTCCCCGAGTTTAATTTAATTGCCCGTTTAATCCTATCGACAATTACTCGCGGGTTGCGCCTTACCTGGCATTGAGGAAATAATAATTTCCAAGGCTTTTATTTTACCGTTCATTACAGGCGTTGTAGATTCATGCTATTTAGCGTTTCATAGATATTTTATTACTCCATTACAAGTAGGGACTTATGCAATTCATAAGCTTTGATTTTAGTAGAATCCTGGGCGGCAAAATATTCTCCCATGATTACCAAATCATCGGCAAGCTCAAAGATCTGGCTGTGACAAACGATATTCGCAACCCGCGTGTCAGAGCTGCAATGGTACAGACAAACGATGGAATGAAAATCATCAACTGGGATAATATTCAGATGAGTAAACAGCAGGGGAAATTTCATTTCCTCTGCAGTCAGTTTGAAGAAGTAGATATTCAGGACCTGATTCTGCTTAATAAGCATGTAATTGATAAACAAATCATCGATGTTAACGGCAGAAAAGTTGTGCGCGTAAATGATATCCGCATGGTGCTCCTGTCTTCCGGCTTAGTAGTCGTGGCCGTAGATATTGGCACAGAAGGACTGCTCAGACGGCTTGGAATATCGAAGCCTCTGATAAATTTAGGCATTAAGATTCCAGCTAAACTTATCCTGTGGAACGATGTTGAAACCGTCTTTTCCGGCAATGAGAATATTCAGTTATCAAAGACCTATAATAAACTTAGTACTCTTCATCCCTCCGATCTTGCCGATATTATAGAGGACTTTGATACAAAGACAGGTATGACCATCTTCTCGCATCTCGACAATGCACGTGGTGCGGATGTATTGGAAGAGATGGAAGAGGAAACTCAGCTAAAGGTTATAGAAAATCTTTCTACTGATAAAGCCGCTGATATTCTCGAAGAAATGCCGACAGATGAAGTGGCGGATATTCTGGATGGTCTAAGCAGGGATAAGGCTGAAGAACTCCTTAATAATATGGATAAGGAGACTTCAGATGAAGTCAGGGAACTGATGGAGTATGATGAAAAAACCGTTGGCAGTCTTATGAATACCGAATTTGTTTCATTCAGAAGCGATATGAGAGTTGAGCAGGTTATAACCTCATTGAAAGAGACCAAGCCGGAAGAAGACCTGGCTCATTATATTTACATTACTAATAATAAGAATAAGCTGATCGGAAAGGTTTCGCTCAGAGATATTGTCATTTCCGACCCGTTGGTTACGTTAAAAAGCATTATGCACAAAGATTTTGTTTTTATGTTTGACACGGATGAGATTGAAGAGCTGATTAAAATGGTTACAAAATATAATCTGTTTGCCATTCCAATTGTTGACCGCGATATGAACCTGGCAGGCAATGTTATTATTAATGACATCATGTATGAATTATTGAAGAAATAACCGGACAAAACTTTGTCTTTATAATTATAAGCCATAAGGAGCAAGCCTCTGAAAAATCAAAAACGGAAACCCTGGATCGTAAATCTGTTTATATTCCTAAGCATTCTCGGTCCCGGCATCATTACCGGCAGCGTTGATAATGACGCCGGTGGCATTACTACATATTCAGTCGCCGGAGCAATTTATGGATACAAACTGCTATGGACGTTAATACCTGCCTTTATTGTACTGTTCGTTGTTCAGGAAATGAACGCACGCATGGGTATTGTAACGGGCAAGGGGCTTGCAGATTTAATCAGGGAGAGTTTCGGAATAAGAGTAACGTTTTTTATCTTTCTGGGACTTCTTGTGGCTGATATCGGCAATACTACTACTGAATTTGCAGGCGTTGCAGGTAGTATGCAGATATTTGGCGTAAATAAATATATTTCCGTTCCAATTGCGGCCTTGCTTGTCTGGCTTTTTGTTGTAAAAGGGAATTACCGTTCGGCTGAAAAACTATTTCTGATATTCAGCGTTTTTCTTCTCTCTTATGTCGTTTCTGCGCTTCTTGCCCATCCGGAGTGGAATGAAATAGGCGAAGCTCTTATTCACCCGACCTTTGAAATGAATGCCAATTTTTTAAGTATGGTTATCGGCATTGTTGGCACAACCATCGCCCCCTGGATGCAGTTTTATATGCAGTCTGCCGTAATTGAAAAAGGTATAAAGATCAAAGATTATAAATATGCTCTCTGGGATGTTGTAATTGGTTGCGTGCTGACAATAGTAGTTGCATTTTTTATAATTGTTGCCTGTGGTGCTACATTGCATCATCAGGGAATTGTTATTACCGATGCCAAAGATGCCGCTATGGCACTTCAGCCTTTGGCAGGAGCGTTTGCTTCAACTCTCTTTGCATTAGGACTGTTTGTAGCTTCTATTTTTGCAGCTACAATTTTGCCACTCGCAACTGCTTTTTATATCTGTGAAGCTTTCGGTTTTGAGGCGGGGATAGATAAGAAAATGAAAGATGCCCCCGAATTTTATACATTTTTTACAGCAATAATTGTTGTTTCTGTTTTGATTATTCTTATTCCAGGAGCTCCGCTCATTACAATTACTATCTGGACACAGGTAATTAACGGTATTCTGTTGCCGGTCGTACTGGTCTCGATGATCATTATTGTCAATAAAGAAGAGATAATGGGAGCCTATGTAAATAGTCAGCTCAAGAATATAATCGGATGGTCTACAATTTCCATACTTATCGTGCTTACGATTATCCTTACTGTAGAGCCACTTTTAAATTTTTAATATAAATGTTAATATGAGTCAATCATACTAAACGCAAGTTAAAAAATAGTTACATTGAACAATCAATAATTTTACCTTCGTTACTGTTAAGCTGATTATTACCAAACAGGGCAGAAATTGTCAGATTGATACTGCCCGAAGTGTTTTGGTTGTTGTTTGATTCATCTGTTCCGCTCGTATGCTGATTAACCGGAAGTGGAATGGCAGTATTACGCCTGACTATTTCTGCCTGCTGTCCGGTAGAATTAGATGTGCCCGGCGCGGTACCTGATTTTTCAAGTTCTTTGCGCGCTTCGATTTCAGCACTTGCGGCCGCTGCAGCTACCTTCATGTCTTGTGCGGAAGGATCACCCGGAGCCATTGCAGCGCTTTTTATTCGTTCCATTTTATCAATTGTTGCCTTGGGATTACCAGGAACTGCCGAGGTATCGATATTTACCTCACCGGCAACTGCATAACGGTTGCCATCCGGACCAATCCTATAGGTAAAGGTTTTCCCCAGGAATAAATTGCCTGCCGCCGCCTGATGGGCGGCCTCATGATCCTGTACTTCCTTATCGATTTTTTGCAATTGTTCAACCTGAGCCTTTTCTTTTGCAGAGCGGGCCTGACTGCTAATTGTAGCTGTATCTTTTTCGGAAATTTTACCGGACTCAGCCGGATAATTTTTTGTTTTTTCCGCATCAGCCGGGGATGATATGTTAAACCCCGGTGTTAATTCATCGCTATATACAGCTGGCATGCTGGCATCTATCATAGTTATTCCCATTTCGATACACCTCCTTTCATCCTATTATCGACATGTTTTGAAAATAGTTTAGAGAATTATCAAAGAAAAATTTAAAGTATGCAAATTCCCTGGTTATTCGCCCTAAATAGCTGATATGACATAACAGTTTCAGCTTATGACACGATTCCTTATTCCCAACACCTGAAAGTTTCTTACTATTTATCCATAGTTTTCATAATTTTTACGGAACTAAATATACGAAACTATGCTCCTGTTGATTTAACTAATTCCGTAGATAGTTGTTTTCCTTGGGGAAACCTGATTTTTCCGTCAGACACTAATTATTCTTCGTCCATATAGTCGAGGAACAGCGTCTCGATATCGTGGAGCATGTCCTCATCGATTGAAACGGAAACATAATCGGCAAAGTTGTTAAGCACAACGATAGAGTTAATACTGGTATCCTTTGTCTCGCGGCTGGCGATTCGCCTTGCAACATTCTGATTGAGAATGCGAATGTTTTCGTAAATACTAAGCAGATTTTTCATCTGCCAGTCAGGATTCCTGCCCCATTTCTGGCGGAAGAACTGAGCGAGCATATACATCGACATTACACGGTACTCAGTTTCCAGGAGTGTAGAGAATGGCATGTGGAAACGTACCATCGGCTTAAGCTTCCCCATTACCGGGCAACCACTCGTAACCATTAATATTCCAATTATCCCGCTTACGCCGTCCTGCATACTGGTTGTTTTTGAATATGCTCTCTCTTTTGTCTGTATATCCAGCCTGACCTCTTCATAGGAAGCCGCATCGCTGAAAAATCGTATTATTTCCTCCAGCTTTAAGGCAACAGGGCAATGTTCATCATCAGCGGCATTAACCGGGCAGTTGGGACAACGGAAACTGCCATACTTTGTCCATTCAGGTTTCAGTTGATCTGCTGTATCCAAAGCAATGAGCGTTGATGAATCGATATCAACCCTGAACTCCTTTACTTCTCCGCTTGTGAAATTAAACCGGTATGTAATAGAAAAGAAATCTTTGCCACTACTCATAATTATCACCTGAATTAAAAAGAGATAAAAAAACGGGCTTAAATTTATATCATAAATAACAATCAGGCAATACCTTTTTAAATATTCAGTAACAATTATCGAAGTAAAATTTTAACACAACTAAATCTGACTGGTATCAATTCTGCTAAATCACACCTGTTAAAATCAAAAAATAATTATGATTATCTAAAAACTCCTGCTATTTTTGCCCAAAAGAATTTCTAAAAGCTGACAAACATTTGCCGGCAGAACTATCAGTTTAAAAATAAACTCCAACGTATATGGAAATAAATAAAAAACGTTTTGCCTTTATCGACCTCTACCGGGGCTGGGCACTATTATTCATGATAGAGACCCACGTCTTTAATGCATTCCTAAACCAAGCATATAAACACTCGCAGTGGTTCGATGTTCTTACTTTCTTTAACGGACTGATAGCCCCATCGTTTCTCTTTATTTCCGGATTTGCCTTTACCATTGCAAGTTCAAGAAAAGTAGCGGAATTTCGCACATATAAAAGCGAGTTCTGGCGGCAGCTATGGCGTATAGGACTAATTTTTCTGGTGGGATATTCGCTTCGGCTTCCTTACCTTTCGCTTCAGAAGATGCTCCATTTAGCTACGCCCGACAAACTCATGTTCTTCTACTGCGTGGACGTGCTGCAGTGTATCGCCTTCGGCCTGTTACTGCTGTTCATAATGAAGCTGATCATTAAAAACGGCAAGCTTTACAATTATATACTTACCGGTCTGTCGGTTCTCCTGTTTATGACAGCGCCATTGATCTGGCAGATAGATTTCACAAAATACATGCCTCTGCCTCTGGCAAACTATATGAATCCGCAGAACGGCTCCCTCTTCCCGCTCTTTCCATGGCTGGCTTTTATGCTCTCTGGCTCAGTCATAAGCCATTACTATATGGAAGCAAGGAAGACCGAAAGCGAAAATATGTTCATTAAATGGCTTCTCTATTCAGGGATTATACTAATTATCATCAGTAGTTTTGTCCTATGGTCTCATCTTCCCGTTTTTGATTATATAAGCAAGGTAAATCCGAGTCAGTTTTTTTTTCTCGTCAGACTTGGACTCGTAATATTACTGCTTGCTCTCTGCCGGTATTATGAACTCTGGCGCAATACGGAAAGTTCGGTAGTAATGGATGTGGGCCGTGAGTCGCTACTGGTTTACTGGCTGCACCTTCAGGTAATATACAGAAGACTGTTTAACGACACAACCCTTTACAAGATGATAAACGAGAACTTTAATGTAGTTCAATGTTTAGGGGCAACGGTGGCGCTGTGTGTACTGATGATAATTGCGGCAATAGCATGGGGACAAATAAAAAAACGCTATAAGAAGTTCAGTCAGATAGCCGTTGTCGGCATGATTACGGGATTAGTAATCTTTTTCCTGTTTAAATAGCTGTGACTATGATTCTTATGATTAAATTGATTCAGAGATTTTTCATGGGTATGCAATAAATTTCCCTCTTAGTTGTCAGCCATGGCAACAAGCCGAACGGAAATATGTCAGTATCATTTCTATTTTGCTGTTACAGAATATATTGAAAACATGAAATTGGTTTGTAATTGAACTCTGTCTTTCCGTACCTTGTTTATACAAACGGAGAGATAAAGGTTTTTGAAAAATTACTTACGGACAGATATAAACTTATTCTATAAATATCAGACTATCAGTCTCTTTCTGTAATTTTATAAACAGATTATGTCCCATAGTAAAATATTATATATTTAATATTGAGCCATATATTTATTATATTGCTTAAAAAAAAACAAGTCTTGTAACCAGTAAGATAGTTGAGAGTATGGAGAACCTGAATCTGACAAGCATGGAAAGCAAGCGCGCAGCTACTGAATCTGTATTAAACGGAGTTAAGAATCTTCCGCTTATTCCAAAAGTAATGTTTGAAGTAGCAAGATTTTTACAAAATCCGGAAGCAAACACTACCGGACTCGCTAAACTTATTAGCAAAGACCAGGGGCTGACAACCAAAATTCTTTCGATTGCAAACTCCCCCTTATTTGGACTTCAGAGGAAAGTTTTTTCACTCGAATTTGCCATCATTGTTCTCGGCTATAAGGAAATTTCAGACGTTGTTACGGCTATTTCGCTTGCTGACTCGCTAAAAGTTTCTTCTGACAAAGATTTTGACCAGAACGATTTCTGGATTCATTCAATGGTAGTAGGCACGGCATCCAAGAGCATTGCGCATAACCTCGGATATATGGATTTGGGCAGCGATGCCTTTGTTGCCGGCACCCTTCATGAATTTGGCATCCAGTTATTGCACAGAATTTTCCATCCTCAGTTTCTTGAAATCTGTGCGATGGCAGAAAAAGGAGAGGCTGTGTTCTTTGAAGCCGAACAGGAAAAATTTGGTCTTTCGCATCAGGAAATTGGTAAATTCCTCGGCGAAAAATGGAACCTGCCGGAAGTTCTGTGTAATATATTAAGTTATCATCACTTCCCAAGTAAATCACCAGGCAATAAAATACTGGCTTCCATAGTTCACCTCGCTGATTATATGACACAGGAACTGCAAGTGGCAAATTGCTACTGGGATAAAGGCATGCAACTCGATAAGGAGATAATCAACATACTACAGTTGAAATCAGAAGAAAATCTTAAAAACTTCATAATGGATTTCAAGGAACTTTTTATTGATACAGCCTCATCTATAAGACTGTAAAATATATTTTGTAATATTCCCTACCGCTTAAACTCGAAACTAACACCCAGCCTGAAAATAATACCTGAAGAATTAAGTGTGGTAAAACGAAAGTTATCCTCGTTATGCTGAAATTCTGCGCTGTTTTGTATTATTTCGAAAATCATATCAGTATTATTCCCGATACGGTAAAGTATTCCGCCACCGAACTGCCAGACCAGTCCATTATAAGTAAGCGAGCTACTCTTTGAACTGTTATCTAAAGAATCTGCAAATGACTGATAAGATATATGAGTTACACCATAACCAAGCCCGCCTACAATAAACGGACGGAAAAACGTCTGTTCAAGTGGTATTTCAAATCGTAATTTGACTGTAACCGGAAGATGCCATCCAACCCACTCGCTGAGACGCTGTACAGTCTGGATATCTGCGCCAAGACGCTTTGAACTTTCAAGATAAGCATCATTCGCAATACTTTTATAATACAAATCGCAACTTACAAGCAACGACAGGTTGTCATTAAAGATGGTACTGTAATCAATGCCGTAAATTGCACCGGTCTTAAGATCATAAGGAGTGTAAACCCCGGCTTTTAGCGCCAGACTATGCCATTGAGCGCTTACTAATGCCGGGAAGGCTATGATAAGTAAAAATATTCTGAGTTTCATTTGCTGATTCCTTTAATTGTTCTGTTTGTTCTCTAAGATTGTATCAGTTGTCGGGATTTCCCTAAATTAATGATGCAATTTAATCAAATAATCCTATAAATAACAAGAATCATAATTCGAACAATCATTTAATAATAGTTGCCGAGTAATACCCCATGCCCATAGTGTAAAGATTTGTTACATTCAGAAAATGGTGGTTCAAATTGCCCAGGTCGGTTACAAGTATTGTTTTACTTGTACCTTGTTCGAGAGTAAGACCCGGATTCTGAGAACTCGTGGCATCCACAGCAAGGGAGAAGTTTAAGACTGTTGTGCCGGTATTGTTCAGGAGAATTTCAGACTTATCCGTAAACGTTCGCTCTATAATATTCTTTGTAACACCGGCATCCACAGAGCCGGGGAACTCTTCAAACTCATCCTTCTCTTTCCTTTTCAACAAATCGAAGTTAAAATATGACCCAAGCACAGCCCGGTCTTTTTTACACTTATTCATTAAAAGACCCAGATTGCCATAAAGTTCATCTGTCAGATTAATACGCTCCTTATCAAGTGCTAAACTTGCCAGTTCTTCCATGCCCTGCGCAGTTTTAAGGTCATTAAACCTAAGATTAATATCATCGATAAAAAGAAGAACCTCATTGGCAAGAGCGGCAAAAACAGGATAAACAAGAAGAGTCTTATAAAAAGCCTCCAGCATGGCCAGCTTCATCTCCCTGATTCCGCTATAAAACGGACTTAATCCGGTTGGGAAGAGACGCCCATATTCAGGCGTGCCTTTTCGGAAGATATTTTGCACGGCAATATCCCAGCCCTTAATTTTTTCTTCTCTCAACTTAGTAAATAAATCCTTTACTCTCATTGAAGCTCCATGCGCTTCGCCTCTGGATATCAGGTTCTTAACATAAGAATTACGGAATGCCCTATATACCGGAGCAAATGAAGCACGCAACTGAATAATGAGCGGTTCATCGTGCGAGGCAATAAGTCTGCTCAAATGGTCTTCGCCTATCAGATAGGCTAATCTTCGGCTGTCCTCTGTAGCGACTTCAAATGAATTGTGCTGATAATGAAAATTAATTGCAGGAGCGGTCATAAGAACCTCATATTTTAATATATTTGAAAAAAATAAAGATAATTATTTATCAATTTTCCCTGAGATTGTAAAAATGCAAACCCTGACTTATGTTATTCTGTTAATAAGTGCTTAGGGCAGTATCCGGTATCTCCGGCAAGTCAAATAACTGGAAATATTTAATTAATGTCAAGCAAAAATAACATAAGGATACGCGCCTGAGCAGGCAGCTGTCATTCTGACGGTCACTGACTCTCTTTTTATCTGATTGTCAGCCTGTGAATGATTAAAATAATGGGTCATATTATCCGGTTTGATTAAAAAAGATTTCCCAGCCACCGGGAGATTACCCGTTGCCTGAAAAAAGTTTTTCCAAGCGCCGGGAGTTTACCCGACACCTGAAAAAAGTTTTTCCAAGCACCGGGAGTTTACCCGACACCTGAAAAAAGTTTTTCCAAGCGCCGGGAGATTACCCGTTACCTGAAAAAAGATTTCCCGACCGGATAGAGTTTACCATCGGCTTAAAAACAGGTTCTCAGAACATATAGAGTTTGTGGATTGCTTCGCGAAAGATTTTACTGTGGAATGTGGTTTGAATATAAGGCAGGGAACGGACATGCCCGCTCCCTGCGAATGTATGGAAGGTTAATTAACGATTATTTTGAAGATCCATTAGCGGAGCCTTCTCCAAACATTTCATCTACGTTACCGAGTCCTTTATTTTCCTGTTTGCTCTTCCAGACTGCCCAGGCAATAGCGGCAGCGCAAAGAAGAGAAATAATAATACCGATAACATAAGTACCTGGCAGTCTCGGCTTAGGAGGCATCAGGTTATAGTTTAGAATTAGTCCCAGGGTCAGCAGACTGACCATGTTCATTACTTTAATCAGAGGATTGACTGCCGGGCCGGCTGTATCCTTTAATGGATCACCTACGGTATCGCCTGTTACGGCAGCTTTATGAGCTTCGGAACCCTTGCCGCCATAAATACCGTCTTCGATCATCTTCTTGGCATTGTCCCATGCTCCGCCGGCGTTCGACATAAATACGGCTAAAAGCTGGCCGACTAATATCATACCTGCCAAGAATCCGCCTAAGGCATAAGGGCCTAACAGGAAACCGACAAGTATAGGGGCCAGAATAGCAAGCAGTCCCGGGCCGATAAGTTCCTTCTGGGCTGTTTGTGTACAAATATCAACTACACGTCCGTAATCAGGCTTCTTTGTGCCCGCCCAGATTTCAGCATCGCGGAACTGGATACGGCATTCGTGCACAATATAGAAAGCTGCGCGTCCGACTGCGCGGATAAGCATACTTGAGAATAAGAAAGGAACAGCGCCTCCAAGTAAAAATCCGATAAATACTATCGGGTTGGCGATTGTCAGCTTGCCTGCTTCTGTTGCATACTGAGAAACTGTCATCGTGCTGATTTTATCCTCTCCGCCTACAGCGATAACAGCGATAAAGCTTGAAAACAGTGATACGGCAGCAATCACGGCTGAACCAATGGCAATACCCTTTGTTTCAGCTTTAGTTGTGTTGCCTACAGCGTCAAGGTCGGATAAAATCTGGCGTGCGCGTTTGTAGCTGCCCGGTGTTTTCTTTTCCATTTCAACAGGGTCGTAGCCCATTTCGCCGATGCCGTTAGCGTTATCAGCTACTGGTCCGAATACGTCCATAGAGATTGTATTGCCTGTTAAAGTTAACATACCGATACCGGTCATTGCAACGCCGTAAGCTACGAACAGAGGAGGCGTGCCGGCATAGGTAAGAACTGACAAGAATAATGAAATTGCAATTACAACGATAGTTGCAACGGTGCTTTCATAACCAACGGCAAAACCCTGAATAATATTAGTCGCGTGGCCTGTCTGGCAGCTTCTTGCAAGACTTTTAACCGGAGCGTGGGCTGTATGTGTGTAATAACTTGTTACTTTATTTAAGCCAATAGCGAGGAACACCCCGATAAGACATGTCCATGCAGGACGAAGATCGAGTCCTGGTGTGCCAAAGTTAGCGAACCATGGGAGGTTCATCGGGTCAACAGCCCAGTAACCGAGGCTGGCATATTCTTTCAGCTTTTCAGGCGAAAGGTAATTAGCGTCAAAATGCAGATAGCCGAGTCCAAGTGCAAAGAACCCGATTATACTTATAACCGACCCAATCCAGAATCCACGGTGTACGCTCTTCAGGGCTGTGTCTGACGTGTCATTAGGACCTGCTTTAACTGTATAAGTACTGATGATCGAGCCAAGCACGCCAATACCGCGAACCAGAAGCGGGAAGATAACCCCCTTGTGTCCGAAGGTTGCCATGCCGAGGATCATTGCAGCTACGATTGTAACTTCATAGCTTTCGAAGATATCGGCAGCCATACCAGCGCAATCGCCTACGTTATCGCCTACATTATCGGCAATAGTAGCCGCATTGCGGGGATCGTCTTCAGGAATATCTTTTTCAATCTTTCCTACAAGGTCAGCGCCTACATCGGCTGCTTTAGTATAAATACCGCCACCAACTCTCATAAACAGAGCAAGCAGAGTACCACCAAAGCCGAAACCGAGGAGTGCTTCGTAAGCCATGTCACCAAAGATAAGGAATATGATTGTGCCGCCGAGGAGACCGAGTCCGTCGGTAAGCATTCCGGTTACTGTTCCGGTTCTATAGCCGAGCTGCATGGCTTCACCGTAGCTTCTAGTCGCCGCAGCAGCTACGCGCAGGTTACCGAGTGTGGCCAGCCTCATGCCTACAAAGCCGACTGTCCAGCTAAACAGCGCACCGACTAAGAACGAGCCTGAGCGCCCCCATTGGAAGGCTGATATGCTGCCAGTATAGGTAACATAGAGCAGGATAGTGATAACAATAATAAGCGGACCGATACGTTTGAACTGAGCCGCAAGATATGCGTTGGCGCCTTCGCGGACAGCGGCGGCTATTTCCTGCATCTTCTTGGTGCCTGTATCGGCTTTTACGACTTGCTTAACAAGCATTAAAGCGTAAAGAAGCCCGCTTATAGCGATACCAAGTACTGAGAGCAGGCAGATAATCTCCAGCTGCGAGTACTTAGGGTCTGAAAATAGAGAGAAAGGGACAAAGTGTTTTGCCTCTGAAGCTTCAACTGATGCGGTAGATGCGGTCTGTGTGAATCCTGGTTTCCAGACGTAACCTAAAGCAAAGAGAAACATCAGGACAATCAAATAATTACGGCGCATCTTACTGGAATGTAAGAACAAGTTTTTGATTCGTGTCATTTCGCGTTTCCATAAAAAAACATTTACAAAACAGCGGAGACCTGAGCCTCCGCTGCCGATAATAATAAGGGTTAATTAAATGACAGTTATGAAACCATACTTTCCGAAGCCGAACGCCACCATTTAGCATGTTCGATCTCGAGGCGCCCCAATTCCGGGAAAGCATAAAATTTCAGTTCTGTCTGATCTCCGAGGAAGAAACCGCGGCGAATAGTTCTAAAGAAACCATGAATCTGAGGATTGCGGGAGACGGTCTTGGTCTGTTTTTTATCAGGGTCAGTCGCTACCTCCTGAATGCAGTCAACAATGTGCATGGGATCAGTATAGGGAAGGTTCCCGGCAAGATGTCCGGTCGTATCCATATCAACACGCATATCTGAAAAAAAGATGCGTGGCAGATTGACCGGGTTAGCCGGATTGGTCATGAACTTAACGAAGGTCTCAGGCGCCAGGTGTGAGACAACCATCGGAGACACGGGGCACAATTCCTGGTATAGGTTTGCACCACCTTTGTCCTGTGCATTGTAGTTTGTAGACTCCAATGCCAATACTCTTCCATCGGCAGTTGTAAGATAGAGCCTGCCAAATGAAGAAACGGGCAGATGTTCGAGTACCCGATAAATTGAGATATACTTACTGCGCTTAGGGCTTCCGTCTTTGTGAGGAACACACCGGTTTTCAATATCATTAAGACGGAAATAAGGACTGTTTATATCAGGAGTAACTTCGAAAAATAACACATTACCACGTGTATTTTTCTGAGTACCAACTGACATATAAAGACCGAACGCTTCCGGATCTAAATGAGAGGCCACTAAAGCTTCAAACCGGTAACAAAGCATATAATAATGAATCTTCATCACTTCTACTCCTTTGTTGAGACAATTTACTTTTCCTTAAGACCCGGGTCAGACAGCCACACATAACACGCAGAAAATATCTTTTACTTAAAGGCTTTCCCGCGGCTTTAGCAACCTGCCAATACATATTTTACCAGGAGTTTTAGTACAAATAAAGTGTTCAACCGACTAATTTAGAAAAAATGTGTTACTACAGGCATAAATGTATCATTTCAAACGATTAAAAGCAATATTTCCGGAGGTCTGAAAGGTATAAAATTGAATTAATTCCAATGTTTTTTTCGATTAGTTTTATCATTAGCTTAAACTCTCTTACAAGTAAGAAAAATTATCGGCGGATTGTTGAAAATATTAACTTACCGAGAGACTTTCATAACCTGATAGTTGACAATTATATAAATTACAGGAGCAGAAAGAAAATAACGGAAAAGGGTAAACTCCGTTACAATCACTCACCTAAGACAGGCAAAAGCCAGTATGTACGGGGACAGAATATCCTAATAATATAAGGCATTGCCAAGGGCTTTGCTTTATCACAAGATTAAAAAATAAACTGAAATCTTGCGAGAGCAATAAAAGCATGCTCTGCCCCCGGCGCATCCAGCGGATTTATGACATATTGCGCAACAGGCTGAAAAATAAAGTATGGAGTAAGTTTCAGGCTGTAAGTAATCTCAATATCAGTCTCATATTTTCGTACTGGTTCTCCGTCTGACAACTTCTGCCGTCTGAACTTTTCCGAAGTAACCACGGTTGCCACCGCAATACCCGCCACATCATTATCCCTGTCAGGAATAAGCCCTGTATAGGAAAAACCCGCTCCACAATAATAATGAAATTTGTTTATATCAGGGTCAGCGAATCCAGCCCTGATAAACGCCGCAAGTCCCTGATGCAAATCAGAAGCTTCAGCAAAAATAAATTTCTCAGCAAAAGCATAAGCTCCATAATTCCCGCTTCTTGTAACCGGCTGACCATTTACATCCTGTTCATAAATATCGGGAAACCGCTCTGTATAATACCAGGCACCAGCAGCAAACTTTTCATATCCACTGCTAAAATCTTCTCCCCCATTGATAAGTCCGGTTTCAGTTGTTAAAAGAAGTCCGTCTTCCTTCCTGAGAATTATCTGCGTTCCATTTGGATTTTCAGGATTGCCAGGCACTCCATCCAGCACCGCCGAGCGAATATAAAATAAGTTTGGCTTATAATATACGCGGAAGGCAAGCGATGAGGTCGGGAATATCGATGGTCCGTTCTTTCCGCTCTGGGAAAAGTCGGCACCAATTCCGTGAGAAGGATTAGTAAAAAGCGAAGAGGTAATTCTCATATCGAATTCCGAATTAACATCATAAAGCCCTGCAAGCAACGAAAGCTTACCATCAAAAAGATTTTGCTCAAACCGGGCTTCAAACAAACGCCAGACATCGGCTGACTCGATATTGCTTATCCACTGTCCGGCTCCGGTAAATCTGAACGGATCGCCTCCCTGCATTCCTATTGTATAAAGACTTAATGAAGCTCCGCTCCAGTTAAATATTTTCTCAAAATCGAAGTTTGCTTTAATATCGATTTTATCCAGATAACCACCGCCCGCTTTAATTCCGCCAGAGAGACTTGAAAAAGCCTCACCGGTATAAGTTAAAATAAAATCAACACCCCGCAAACTCAGCCCCTCCCTGACTCCAAACCAGTCTCCTGTTAAGGTATTCCAATTTAGAATACTTTCCTCTGCATTTCCGCCTGTTGCAATAACTGCCGCTAAGGTTTTTGCCGAATCGGCTCTTTCTCCAATTGATTTATCTTCCATGCTCTGAGGTTTTATTGTGGACCGCAGGCAAAGCAACGTTATTATAATAGCTACATACAGCAGATATTTCTTTCTCATATTAATTCCATTAAACAATAACATAAATTTAAATATTTTTCCGTTAAGATTTCTTTAACGATGATTGGTTATCAGAAATTCCCTCCAATAATTCATTCACGTAAAATTCATCGGGACTATAATTCATGTGATTCTTATGATTTATATGATAGCCCAGCCGGCATTAAATGGATCATAGTTCTGACATTTTTGAGTAACATGAGTGAATAATTTATCCTGAAGCTCCGTTTCAATTTATGAAAATCTGTAACTACTCCGCATGTTTTTGAGATGTTTGTATTTTCAGCTCAAAATCACACTTTTAAATTATTTTTTAACAATTGGAAAGTGTGAAAATAGTCCGAATTCGATACTTTTTAAATTATGCTGAGTAGTTACGAAAATCTTTGTTATGTTTCCTTTGATTCTAAAAAAATAAAAACCTCACGTCATGCTCAAAGAACCACAGGAGCGATATTTTTTCTTAATCTTACTCATTCATGTTACGCAGAATTCATCAGAACTATGATTTGTGTGACAGCGCAAATCAATATGAAATAAATCATGCCCGACTAATCAGCATGAAATGGATCATTTAATCATAAAAATCATAGTTCTGACGTTGTTATGTAACATAAGCGCTTAATACTCAACAAATAAATAACCGATAGCAAATGACTATTAAAGATTTTGAATCGTTACTTCAGCCTGGCATTTTCAACTTCATTGAAGAACATAAATCTGATAATGCCGGAAGCTTTGCCCTGAAATATGCTTCAAGAAAAGACTTTCCGGTAAGAGCTATCGCCGAACAGATTGCATGTCGTCAAAAAGCAAAACTAAAATTGCCATCGTTCGAGGGTAACCATCTGTTGCTATATGATAAAACCGCTCTTGAGCAGGCTTCATCGGAATCCACCGCTCTTGAAAAAACCTTATTGCTACAGGGCAGACGCATAATAGACCTTACAGGCGGACTTGGCATTGATGATTATTTTATTTCTGGCAATTTTGAAGAGTTAATCTATTGTGAAGCAAACCCCGTACTGGCAGGTATCGCTAAATATAACTTTAGCTGTCTTCATAAAACCAATATTATCATAAAAGAAGGCAACAGCATTGAGATACTCGGTAATTATGAAGATAATTATTTTGACTGGATTTATATAGACCCTTCAAGACGCGATGCTTCCAAACGTTTTATAAAGCTTCAGGACTGTTCGCCCGATGTTGTTAAGCATAAAGATATACTGCTCAGTAAATCCCGTAGCGTTATGATAAAAGTTTCCCCCGCCTATGAATTTAGCGAAGCAAAGAAATATTTTCCGGAGCTGTCTGAGTTTATCATTGTTTCTTTGGATAATGAATGTAAGGAAGCTCTTCTTATTTTAACGAAAGAAAAAACGGATAATACTATTTATATTAAAGCCGTCATGGTAGATTCGGTTAATAACAATTCCCAAATAATTTACGATACATATAACAGCAATATCACCCGACCAATTGTCGCCACGCTCCAAAAGTATTTTTTTGAACCTGACGCAGCAATAATCAAAGCGAGACTATCGCTGTATCTCACGCTTAAGCATCCATTACTCTTTATCAACTCATCTGTTGATTATCTTACAGGTAATGAACCTGTAAAAAACTTTCCAGGCAGAACTTTTATAATTAAGGACGTTATTAATTACAACAAAAAAGAGATTAAGAAGTATTTTAGAAATAATCGTATAGTACAGGCCAACATCGCACGGCGTGATTTCCCTGATGCCCCCGATATGATAAAAAAGAATTTTAACTTGTCTGACGGCGGAAATAATTATTTATTTTTTACCAAAAACGCTTCAGGCGGACTAATCGTAATTGTCTGCAATAAACCATAATTGATTTTTATAAACATTCTCAGGAGATAAAAATTGGCAGAAAAAGATTTTGGCAAACTTGAAATAAGGAAAGCAGAAAGGAGGGATGCACCTGTATTACTTTCATTAATCAAAGAACTGGCGGAATATGAACGGATGTCGGATCAGGTGGCTACAACCGAAGAGATGTTGACTGATAATTTATTTGGAAAGACTGGTAATATAGCCGAAGCTGTTATTGCCTGTTACAATGGCGCACCGGTCGGTATGGCAATTTATTTTTTTAACTTCTCTACCTTTGTCGGACGGCGCGGTTTGTATCTTGAAGATTTATTTGTCCAGCCGGCTTTAAGAGGCAAAGGTATCGGCAAAGCACTACTAATATATTTAGCTAAGACGGCAGTCGAAAATAATTGCGGGCGCTTTGAGTGGTCTGTGCTTGACTGGAATAAACCCGCTATTGATTTTTATAAGAGTCTCGGAGCTAAACCTATGGATGAGTGGACTATCTTTAGATTAAGCGGAGATGAAATAAAGCATGTTGCCGGGTTATAAGTATTTTTCTTTAAAACACACAGGGCATACATTTTGTGTATGCCCTGTAGTTCATTTATCCTAATCTATTATAAATAGATTAACATTATCTTACAAGCTGTACGATTTCCTGCAGTAAGCCATCAGCTGTAGTAATTACTTTTGAATTGGCCTGGAAACCTCTTTGAGAAACTATCATCTTTGTGAATTCTTCTGACAAGTTAACATTGGACTGTTCAAGGGCACCTGACTGAAGCGTTGTATTACTTGCCTCACCTAAGTTCGAAATGTAAGGGTTCCCTGAATTGGCAGACACCGTGTACATGCTGTCTCCAACGCTATTAAGTCCGCTAAGATTGGGGAATGTTGCAGTCATTATCTGAGCCAGCGTCCTTGAAAATCCGTTAGAAAATACACCAACAACACTTCCATACTGATCAATATTTATATTGGCAAGTGTAGCCGATGCAGCTCCGTCCTGGCTTAAAGCTGCGAGGTTTGAACTTCCTGATGTTTGTGAAATACCTGTAATACCTGTGCCGAAGTCAAGTTTCATTACCTGGCTTTTAGCGCCACTTGCCGGAGTATATGATATTGCCGGATTTGGAGGATTAATAGCATTTATTGAGCCATCAGTATTAAAAGAAATTGTTCCCGAGTTATTCTGCAAACCAGTCGTTGTCCCATTAGGGAAGCTTGCTGACCAGTTCCAGTTATTATCGGATGTTTTTGTATATTTGATAGAAAGAACATTTGAACTGCCTAACGAATCAAATATTGTAGATGAGCCGGTAACGATTGTAGGCGTGCGTCCGGCATCCGCCGATGAGCTAAAAGTTGAGCTCAATGCCGTTGCACTGGCTGTTTTCATAGTAGAAGGGTCAACATTAAAATTCAACGTAGTGCCTGTTGGGGTTGGTATTGTAAATACATTACCTGTAGCGGTAACAGGAGGAACAGAAGTATCAGTAACGGTAACACCTGTAAGCGCGCCACTAAGAGCTGTATCAAAATTTGCTGTAGCAAAACTAACAGGAGCACCCCCTGCCAGGGTAGATTTACCTGTTGAATCCTGTATATCGTACGAAAGATTATATGTGTCAACGGTACCAGCAGTTGAAGCGTATGTATAATTCTGGACTAATGAGTACATGTTTCCGTTAGCGTCATAAATGGAACTTGTTGACGTATTAGGCCCCGCCTGAGTTAGTGCGCCTGTCTGATTGACAACTTGCGTTCTTGTAATTGGAGCACCACTACTAAGATTGCCTCCAAAACTGGCCGTTGTTGTTGCTATGGCGGGTAACTTCAGGTTATTATCAATTTTTATATCCTGAAGTGAATTGCCTGCTGGAATTTCACCTAAACCGTTAGCAACTTTTCCCTGAACAATTGCACCGTTTGCAGGATCAACTAAGTTACCAGTTGAATCAAAAGAAAATGCTCCGGCACGCGAATAAAATTGTTGTCCATTATTTTTAAGTATAAACATACCTTTCCCTTGCAATGCAAGGTCAGTTACAATACCTGTTGTTTCGAATGTACCCTGGTTCCAGTTACGATCAATTGAGTTAACTTTCATACCTAAGCCAACCTGGAAAGAATTAGTACCACCCGTATTACCAGTACTACCCGTTGCAGGGTTAGCCCCTGCTTTAATAAATTGATTAAAAGTATCTGCAAAGGTAACGCGTGAGCTTTTGAAACCGATAGAGTTTACATTTGAAATGTTATTGCCGATAACATCCATCATTGTCTGATGATTACGTAAACCTGAAACGCCTGAGAAAAAAGAACTGATAAGTGACATGATTGCCTCCTAAGGTTTAATTTGATTCAACATCAATCAGTCAGTTGAATCAAGAGCGTCCTTGTAAGGTCCCGCTCTTTTTTGTTATTTATTTGTTATTTAATTTCTTTTAATAAGTAAATACTACGCTATCAATATTGGTGAAAACATTTTCACCACCTTCTTCAATCTTCATTGCAGTAATTACTATCTTATTAGGAACGTTAACGATAAAAGCTGTTTTATCCATCATTACAAGAGAATCTTTAGCTCCTTTTTGTTCTGCCCGTTCAACTGCATTCTGCAATTTGTTTAGTTCAGCATCTGAAAGTTGGATATTTCTTGCTTCAAGTCTTTTGGACGCGTGAGAAGAGAACTTAACTTTATCTAGCTCTTCCTTAAATATCGCGTCAAAACCACCAAGAGCAGGTTTTATCCTATTGCGCTGAACTTCATCATTCGAGACTATCGGTATAAAAGGTACTCTTACACCGTTAATTTCAGCCATTGTTTTCCTCCGCTTTATTTGACTCCAAATATTTCAAGAACATTCGAAAGATCGTACTCAGAATTTCCTATGACTAACTTTGTGCCCTGGCTTGTAAATTTGACAGAATCAATTGTCCCCATCTTAAATGATTCGGTTGTGATATTATTTCCACTATTATCTACCGCCTCAACAGCATACTGGTATTGACCATAAGGAACTTTATTACCATTATTATCGGTAAAATCCCAGGAAAGTTTATGGTCCCCTGCCGAAATAAGTGAATTATCTAGTGTTTTAATTACAGATCCATTTGAATCTGTAATTTTTACAGTAACACTCTTTGCATCTGAAGGAAGTTTGTAACCAAGTTGAATTGATGATTCACCATTAAAACTTACATCTGAACCTCCGAGTTTTATTTCCTTGCCAATCAGAGTAGATGACATTGTATTATTTACAGACTGCGTCAATGCATAATTTGCAGTTATACTTTTGTCGAGTGAAGCGCTCATATTTGACAATTGCTCAAGTGAAGAAAATTGAGCCAGTTGGGCAGAAAACTGTGTACTATCAGTTGGATTAAGAGGATCCTGATACTTTAATTGGGAAATCATGAGTTTGAAAAAATCATCTTTACCAAGAGTGCTCTTGCTCTTGCCCGTTATAGTAGAGCTAGTTGTAGCAGCTCCGTTTGTTGTTGTGTTATTAATATTGCTTACCATTGTAACTCCTAAATTAAATATTCATAAGTATTATATCCCATATCCCTGCTTCCTTCTATATTTTTTTCATCATATTTTGTCTCCCCGTTGAATTGCGATGTTTTCTTTTTCTGCGCGAAAGCTTTATCCTGTTTGTGATCCTGATTTGCAAGCGAAATATTAAGAGAGTTTATCTGCACGCCCGACTGATTAAGCGAGTTATATAGCTGATGCAAATTATTTTCAACCATCTTGCGCGCAGGCTCATTTTCGACTTCAATATTTGCATGAACAAGTTTATCAACCAAGTCAAGCGATACCTTTACCCTGCCAAGATTCTCAGGATCAATTTGAAACGAAAGCGTATGTTTATCATTCTGCTGAATAAACTCCGAAATTTTCTTCATCACATCTACAACTTTGACAGTTGTTAAAGATTCATGATTAACAGGAACTTCTGCTACCGGCCTTTCATTTATGGAATTATTAATAATAGTTTTCATTGCTTCATTATTTAAATTTTGACTCCCCTGAGGTTTTGTCTTTAGCTCTGCTTTATCCTGAATAGCCAGTTGCTGTTCCGAAGTTTTATGATTTTGCTCTTTTGCAGTATGTGTATTACCATCGCTATTGGATGTATCTGATTTTTTATCTGTCGAAACAGGCTCACTAATAACCTTGTCATCTGTTTTGTGAGATGATATAGCAGTAACAACTTTTTCTTTATCAACATAAACTGATTCTATCACTTTCTTTGAAGATATTTTCTCGTTTCCTTCCGAGATCTTTGTTTTCTGTACGCTGGAAGTTTCTTTGTCATTTCTCAGTATCTGGTTTTGTACGGTCTGATTTGTTATCTCTACTGGTTCAATAACAACTTCCTGTCTTGATATATTAGTATCTTCATTTGGGATTACAGTATTCTGCACAGTTTCATCCTTTGACAATTTTACTGTCTTTGGTATCCGGTCTATTTTTACACTCCCTGACTCAGGCTGCCCCGGTGTGCCGGCATACACGGTTACTACGGGCACAGCTTTTTCACGTGCTTCTTCAGGCATGACTTCCACGATGCCTGCATCAGGCGTTACTGACACACCAGGTGACGGTCCGGAAAATGTCCCGGCGGGTTTTACACTCCCTGACTCGGACTGCTCCGGTGTGCCGGCATACACGGTTACCCCGGGCACGGCTTTTTCACGTGCTTCTTCAGGCACGACTTCCACTATCCCTGCATCAGGCGTTACTGACACACCAGGTGACGGTGACGGTCCGGAAAATGTCC
>JBAXDX010000029.1:0-30784 GCA_037140715.1 Ignavibacteria bacterium | reverse complement strand
GCATATCGTCCCTCTAACGAGACAATCAATATTTTACTATAAAATTTGCAACTATCTATGTCAAATAAGAACATTCTAATTGTTGAAGATGAAACAGTCCTCGCTTTTATACTCCCCAAAATACTCCGGGATTATAACTATTCAGTCAGTATAGTTTCCTCGGTTAAAGATAATGTCATTGAGTCTATTACAGGATTGCATCCTGATCTAATATTGATGGATATTAACCTGAATGGTGATTATGACGGTATTGAAGTAGCAGGGGAAATAAGAAAAATCTCAGACATACCAATTATTTATGTTTCCTCACAGTCAGATGAAGATACATTGAGACGTGCTAAACTGACAAATCCTTCAGGATTTTTCTCAAAGCCAATCGCGGGAATGGAAATAAGTTTTAACATTTCGCTGGCTCTTCAAAAATATGAAACAGAAAAAAGATTCAGGGAAAGCGAGCGCCATTTTCGTCTGCTTTATGAAAAGGCACCGCTTGGATATTACTCGCTTGATATGAACGCACACATACTTGAAGTAAATAACAAGTGGCTATCAACTTTTGGTTATAAGCGCAAGGATGTGATCGGGCGTTGGTTTGGTGAATTTATGACGCTTGTTTCAGCCAGGCTGTTTAGTATTAAATTCCCGCTGTTTCTTTCCAAAGATGAAATTGATAACTCTGAATTTGAGATCATTTGCAAGAATGGCGCACGCATTATGACAAGCTTTAATAGCTGTCCGGTACATGACCAAACCGGCAAATTCATTCATGTGTACTGTATAATGAACAATATTACAGAAAAGCGCATGAATGAAGATGAACTACAAATGAATAAGGAAATGCTTTCAACAGCCCGGGACCTGACTCATATGGGAAGCTATTACTACAATTTGCCTGAGAATAAAAATTATTGCTCAGAGGAGATATTACGTATATTCGGACTTAATCCACTTCTTAAAAGCCTGCCTTTAAAAGATTTTTTAACTTATATACATTCTGACGACAAATTTAAGCTGATTCGTACAATCTGCAAAGCAATGAAAGAAAATAAAGATTTTGAGGCTGAGTTTCGGTTATCTCTTAAAGACAATGAATTAAAGTATGTTTATACTACTGGCAGAACCGTAGCAAATCATACCGGAAAGGTAATGGATATACATGGAGCGCTGATTGATGTTACAGGCATCATGAAAACAGAAGCTGAATTAAAACATCAGTTAGCTATAGTTCATAAAAAAGAAATAACATTGAAATCAACTCTTGGTGAACTTAACCGTTCAAACAAAGATCTCGAACAATTTACTTATATTGTCTCGCATGATCTTAAGGAACCAATTAGAATGATTATCGGGTACTCGCAACTTTTATCAAAACACTATAAGGAAAAACTTGATAATCGTGGTAATGAGTATCTTTTCTTTCTTAACGACAGCACTACACGTATGCAGGGATTAGTTTCAGATTTACTGACTTATTCACAGCTTAATATAAATAGCTGTTTGTCTAAGTTTGAATGCAATGAAGTACTTAATGATGTTCTTCATGATCTTAAGCTTTTAATCACAGAAAGTGGTGCTAAAATAAATATTGGAAACCTTCCCTGCCTAAAAGCAGATATGGTACAGTTAAGACAATTATTTCAAAACCTTATCAGTAATGCCATTAAATTCAGAAGTGAAAAAATTCCTGAAATATCAATCGAAGCAAAAACAGCAAGCGGATACTTCATCTTTTCAGTTGAGGATAACGGAATTGGAATAAAACCTGAGTTTTTTGATAAGATATTTATTATTTTCCAAAGACTTCACGAGAGAGAGAAGTATCCTGGCAATGGTATCGGACTTTCAGTCTGCAAGAAAATAATCGAAAGACACGGCGGCCGGATCTGGATTACCTCAAAATTAAATAAGGGCACGACTATTTATTTTGCACTTCCAAGAACAATGAAATTTCAGAAATATAGATTTCCAATAAAATAGTCAGGGAAAATTTTATAAATAAGTCTGCTCTAAAAAGGTCTGTTTTTGAAAAATTGAATTTATTTCGGTTGATATTTATGTGAAAAAAGCCTAAAAAATAAATGACCTTTTTGGAGTGAACTCATAAATAAAAATAAGATTAATATTTGGATAAACAGTTGCCGTAGCGTAAGGATATTTTTTATAATTCCGCCTCATTTTTATTAAACTTTGCGACAAAGAAAACGATTGTTTCCTTTAGTCCCCAAAGAAGGTCATATTCAGGCTTAAAGTCCAACATTTTTACCGTATCTTCTATTGATGCAAGGCTGTGTTTAATGTCGCCGGCGCGTTCGTTTTTAAAAACCAATTTACTTTTACTGTTAGTTTCCTTAATTACCAGGTTTGCCAGTTCTTTTATAGTAATCGTTATTCCATTAGCCACATTGAATACTCCACATACTTCCGGATTTGTAACAGCTAATACATTTGCCTTAACCACATCCTTAACATAGATGAAGTCTCGTGTCTGTTCGCCATCACCATAAATTATGATTGGCTCATTTTTAAGCGCATGGCTTACAAATATTGGAATTACAGCAGCGTACTGGCTTTTCGGATTCTGTCTTGGGCCAAAAACATTAAAGTACCTTAACGATACAGCGCCTAATTTATAATTTTCCCGGTACATATCAAGGTAATATTCGCCATCAAGCTTTGTAATGCCATAAGGTGACTTAGGCATCGGGCGCATCGCGGTCAGTTTTGGCGAAACCGGGTTATCTCCGTAAACTGCAGCAGAACTGCTGTGGACAATTTTTTTTACGCCGTTTTCGCGCGCAGCATCCAGAATATTTAGCAGACCGTTCACATTTATTTCAACACATTCAAGTGGGTTATAGATAGACTCGGGTACTGATATCATTGCGGCCAAATGATGAATATAATCAGCTCCTTTTAATACTGAGAATGTCAGATTCCGATCGGTAATACTTCCTTCATGAAAAACCACATCCGGGAACGATTCTATATTTGAAATTTGACCGCTTCTCAAATTATCAATTATATGTACTTCGGCTCCCTCTTTTATCCAGTATTCAACCAAATGACTACCAATAAAACCAGCCCCGCCGGTAATAACAACTTTGATTTTTTTCAATATCTGCCTTTCAATGCGCTTAATCTGCCACTCTGTTCAGTATTTAGTTTTCTGTCCCCTGGCATACTGGCTTTTGTCTGCCTTACGTGAGTTATCGTACCAGAGTTTACCCTTGTTTTTTTTCTGCTCTTGTAACTTAATGATTATCAGCTATCAGGTTACAAATTCTGAATCTGAATAATGCAGTCAGCGTAAGGCAAAATTTCTGATGAACTTTAAGAAAACTCCACTTTCCTGTCAATTCTCTGAATAGATTTCTTAAATGGGAGCAGGTATTTTTTATCGTTTTGGACAGATGCGGAAAATCTACATAAAGCACTTGAAATTTAACATAGTACCTAAACTGTAGTATAATATAGGTTACTGGCAATTACAGTAGTACACTAAAAAATAAAGAAACCCCGAAATCTTGCGATTCCGAGGTTTTTTTATGTGAGCGCGGATGGCTTCGAACCATCGACCCTCTGCTTAAAAGGCAGATGCTCTACCCCTGAGCTACGCGCTCTGAAAATCAGAATACAAATATAACAACAAATTCCATTTTTACAAACCGCTCCTTTGTTTTTATGCCAATAAATATTTGGGTTATTGCTGTCCAAAAGGTATATCTTCTTATCTGTCCTGCTCTCTTAAAGCTCCGGGTCTGTTCAAAATGGGCTTTTAATAAAAATAATATTACCGAGTTCCTGTGCTCATTTATGTATGAGATACTTTGTCCTGATCTCCAGGTAATTTAAGTTTCCGTCAGATAAAAAGAGTATTATCAGATAATCCACGGTTTTGTCTTTGAATTTCCCCTGCGAATTTATACTTTACAATATAAAAAATGGACAGACATCAAATGAGCATTAAGGATAAGAATTTTGAACTTGTTTCATCATACCAGCCCTCAGGTGATCAGCCGGGAGCTATCAGACAGCTTGTCGAGGGACTAAGCCGGGGCGAAAGAGAACAGATACTACTTGGAGTTACCGGCAGTGGCAAGACTTATACTATTTCCAATGTAATTAAGGAAGTAAACCGTCCGACTCTTATTATTTCCCATAATAAAACACTTGCCGCACAGCTTTATTCCGAATTTAAGTCGTTTTTCCCGAATAACGCTGTTGAGTTCTTTATCAGCTACTATGATTACTATCAGCCGGAAGCCTATGTGGTTAAGCGGGATTTGTACATCGAGAAAGATTTTGCCATAAATGAAGAGATTGACCGACTGAGGCTAAAGGCTACAACATCGCTTATAGAAGGGCGTCGGGATGTCATTATTGTAGCCAGCGTCAGTTGTATCTATGGCATTGGCGCTCCGACAGAATATGCCAATCAGATTATCTTTATAAGGAAAGGCGGGGAGATACAGCGGAAGAAACTACTCCGCAAACTGATTGATATCTATTATACGCGCAATGATATTGATTTTACGCGTGGAACTTTCCGCGCCAGAGGCGATGTGGTCGAAGTGATTCCTGCTTATCAGTATGAAGAAGCTATCAGAATAGAGTTCTGGGGCGATGAGGTAGAAAGGGTTTCGATTATTGATGCAGTAACGGGTAATGTCCTCAGAGAGGTAGAGTCTGTGCCTATTTATCCGGCGAAATACTTTGTTACCACAAAAGAGCAGGTGGCAAAGGGAGTCGTATTGATTGAAGAGGAATTGCGGGAAAGCCTCAAAGGATTTTACGCTCAGGAGAAATATGTTGAGGCTCAGCGTTTAGAGCAGCGCACGCGCTTTGATATTGAGATGATAAAAGAAATCGGCTACTGTTCGGGCATCGAAAATTACTCGCGCCACATGGATGCACGACCAGCTGGTAGCCGCCCTTACTGCTTATTTGATTATTTCCCAAAAGATTTTCTGCTCGTTATTGATGAAAGCCACGTAACTATTCCACAGGTAAGAGGCATGTATAACGGTGACCGCTCGCGCAAGGGAGTGTTGGTTGAACACGGCTTCCGTCTTCCTTCGGCTATGGATAACCGTCCGCTGAAGTTCGAGGAGTTTCAGAAGATGGTTAATCAGCTTATTTATGTCAGCGCTACTCCGGCGGATTATGAGATGGAAAAAACTGGCGGTTCGTTTGTCGAACAGATTATCCGCCCGACCGGACTACTGGACCCTGAGATTGAAGTCCGCCCGATTAAAGGGCAGATAGATGACCTGATAAACGAAATCCGCATACGGACTAAAAAGAAAGAGCGCACACTTGTTACGACTCTGACTAAGAAAATGGCTGAGGATTTGACTGACTATCTGGATAAAATCGGCATAATGGTTAAGTATATTCATAGCGATATTGATTCCCTCGAAAGAGTCAGAATAGTGCGCGACCTGCGTCTGGGAGATTTTGACGTGCTTGTAGGCGTTAATCTTTTAAGGGAAGGACTTGATTTGCCGGAGGTTTCGCTTGTTGCCATTATCGATGCGGATAAGGAAGGTTTCTTAAGAAGCGAGCGCTCGCTGATGCAGACTGCCGGACGTACTGCGCGCAATGCCAACGGAAGGGTTATCATGTATGCCGATCGTATTACTCAGTCAATGCAGAAGACAATTAACGAGACTGTGCGCAGGCGCATAATCCAGACGAAATATAATATTGAAAATAATATTACGCCTATGACTGTCTTTAAGAGCGTTGAGGAGATTATGAGTTCAACTTCAATTGCCGATGTAAAAAAGAAAGATGGCGGTAAGCAGGATAGTTCATTCAGTAAGATTGCCGAGCCGGTAATCAAATATATGACCAATGACCAAAAGCTGGAGCTGGTCGAGCAGTTGAATGATGGAATGCTGGCAGCGGCAAAGGATTTGGAGTTTGAACGGGCTGCCTCGCTACGTGATGAAATCGATAAACTAAAGAAAATGATTAAGAATGCATGAGGAGAGAACTTCACAATTTATGCGATCGTTCTCTCCGGACTATTTCTAAACTGGTAGCGAGAAAGAGATAGTAGTACCTTTGTTTACCTCGCTTTTAGTCCATATCTGTCCTAAATGTGATTCTACGATTTTCTTTACAATCGAAAGTCCGAGTCCCGTGCTTCTTTCTCCGGCGGTGCTCCTGACGCTTATTTTTTCAAATGGAATAAATAACCTGTCTAATTCATCCTCTGGAATGCCCTGCCCGTTGTCTGTTACCGAGATAACCGCTCCATTGGTCTCATCTTTGGAAAGAGTAATTTCAATCCTGCTTTCAGGATAGGAAAACTTAATAGCGTTGGATATCAGGTTATTCAATACCTGCTCAATTTTAACTGAATCGATTTCCACTTCAAGCGATTGAATCCCAGGGTTAAAGTGCAGACCAATATTTTTCTGTACTGCTATGGCGCGGTTAAGCCCGCAATTGTTTTTGATAAGAGAAACCAAATCTACATTTTTTTTATTAAGTGTCAGCTTTCCTGATTGAATAACGGCAATATCCAATAATTCGTTAATAAGATGAATCACATAATTATTTGCCGATTTTATATTCTTGACATATTCCTTCTCTTCATTGGTCAGCTTATGAAAGGTTTCCTCCTCGAGAAAATAACAGAATGCCAAAGATGAGCTTATCGGGTTGCGGATATCATGAGCAGCTATTCCTAAAAATTTTGTTCTCTCCTGATTTAGCTTTTCAAGTTCTCTATTTTTACGTTCCAGTTCGCGGTGCACTTCTACCAGTTCCTTATTTGCTTCTGACAGCTCGTCATTTTTCTGAACAGCGTTTTCATAAGTTGAGAGCAACAAATCGATTATCTGCATCCGGTGCGAGTTAATGAAATACGTCTGCCCGCCGAATACAATTTCAATACCCATACTTGTTGCGGCGCTATGCTTTCTTACTTCCTGATTAATAAGAATATATTCAATCCTCGAAAGCAGAAAAGTTTCATTGTAAGGCTTAGTGATAAAGTTATCAGCTCCGGCCTGCAGACCTTTTATTACATCATGAGGATCCGAGAGATTAGTCAGAAGCATAATTGGGATATCTTTCCAGCCGGGTGTCTCCTTTACGGTTTTGCACAACTGATATCCGTCCATCTGTGGCATCATCACATCTGAAAGGATTAGCTCCGGGATATTTTTCTTTATCATTTCGAGAGCGGCAAGCCCGTTGTGTGCAACTTTAACCACATAGTCGTTTTTTTCGAGCATATACCTGAGCTGCTCCATCTGAGTCGGACTGTCTTCTACTATCAATAATTCTTTGTTCATTTAAATCTTCTCGATTAATTTACTTTATATTTTGCAATCAATAATTTTTAATTTTGTTCGCTTCTGCAATGTATCCGCATTTTTATCTTATGCCTTTATCCAATTTAACAGCGTTATAATGTCTTCCGGCGGAAGCACAAACAACGATCCGCCAAGTTTAACGGCTTCGCCCGGCATACCGAATATAACCGAACTACTCTGATCCTGTGCAATTGTAACAGCTCCGGCGTTTTTCATCATAGCCAGATCCTCAGCTCCATCGTGCCCCATTCCTGTCAGCAATATTCCGATAGCATCAGACTCATAAACTTCAGCTACTGAACTGAACAGCATTGAAACCGAGGGTCGGAGGTTATTAACCGGAGGTTCGCCGCTAAGAATCAGCCTGCCGCCGGCTCCAATTTTCAGGTGCATTCCGTCTGGTGCAAAGTAACACCTCCCGGCCTGTATTTGTTCGTTATTTACCGCGATTGAAACCGGAAGAACAGAAGTTGAGTTAAGCCAGTCAACGAGTCCTTGTGTAAATCCTGCAGTTATATGTTGAACTATTACAATGGGCAATGGAAAATCGCGGGACAACGATGAGAGTATTTTCTCAATAACTATTGGTCCGCCTGTTGATGCGCCGACAGCCACAATTTTTTTCCCTTTATAAATATCAGGGCTAATATTTATTTTTATTACGGTGGCAGTAGTTTTTGTTTTATCGAAGTTAATGCGTCTTATTACTTTAATTTCGGACATCAGCAGCACTTTCCGACAGAGTTCTTTTTCATAGACGTGGTATTTATCAGTACCGTAGTTGCCAGGTTTACTTTCAATTGACACGGCGCCTGCCTGTAGAGACCTGAATGTATCGTTGACATCCTTTGGATTAACCGTCTCACTTACAATGATAATGGGCACAGGCGTAGTCTCCATAATTTCCCGAGTTGCAAGAAACCCGTTCATCACGGGCATATTGATATCCATTGTAATTACATCAGGCTTTTTCTTTTTAACAAACTCGATTGCCTCGCGCCCGTTACGGACACAACCCATGACATATATTCTTGGCTCGGAAGAAAAGACCTTAAGAAGCAACTCCTGCATTACTAAAGAGTCCTCAACAATGAGCACTTTTACAATGGGCTTACTACTGTTTCCATATTCATTCTTTTTCAAGTCTTCTTCCATTAGCAGATTCTTCCGATAAATTTATATTTTCATTAAATCAATCTTTGTACGGCAGCAATCAGATTGCTCTGCTCAAAATTATTTTTTACAATATAGGCATTTGCTCCGGCATCGATGCCTTTTTCTATATCTTCTTTCTTTGAAAGTGCGGTAACAAGTATGACAGGGATCCCTGAGTACTTCCTATCCCTGCGTATGTTGCGTGTAAGTTCGAAACCGTTCATTCGCGGCATTTCAATATCGGACACAACAAGATTAAACTGTTCGGTCTTAAGTACCGCAAGCGCCTCAACACCGTCCATTGCTGTCTTTACAATATAACCCGAAGATTCGAGTATATCTTTTAACAATATACGGGAAGTAATAGAGTCATCGATAACAAGTATATTTTGTGGCAGAACTTCTGACTGCTGTTCATCAGTCTTAATGCCAAATGTGGCTGAGCGTGAGACTCTTTCGGCTGATTTAATTAAATCGGGTACATTAAGAATTGGGACAACCTTTCCATCCCCCAGTACTGTAACGGCCGAAATATTTCTAAGCCTGGCAATAAACCTGTTGAACGGCTTAACAAGCACTTCCTGCTCATAATAAATTTCATCGACCGCACAGGCAACGATCTTACCAGATGAAAACAGCACAATTACATTTAGGAACAGGTCTTCGCGCCTGTATTTTTTTTTATGAAGTCCGAGCATTTCGCTGAGATAAACAAGCGCAACAGGCGCATTATTAAATAATATCGTATCCTTGTTTTCTACAGTCTTTACAGCACTGAGCTTTATTCTTAAAACCTGTTCAACATTTGCTACAGGGACTACAAACAATCTGCCTGAACAGCTTGTAACAATTCCCCTGAATGTGGCAAGCATACTTGGCAGTACTATCCTGAAGTTTGTTCCCCTCCCGGGTGCGGTCTCAACATTTATCGAACCGCCTAGTTTTTCCACACGTTCCTTAACTATCGCGAGACCGAGTCCATATCCCGAAATATCAGTTATTACTTCGCTCGTGCTAAGTCCCGAATTAAATATTAACATCAAAGCTTCCCGCTCGGTCAGCTTTTCAGCCTCGTTGTCTGAGATAATCTTTTTGCTGACAGCTGCCTTTTTAATTCTTTCTGTGTCTATGCCCTGACCATTGTCTTTAATTGAGATTTCAATTTTCTTGTCCTCGAGCTTTGAAATTGAGAGAACAATTTTTCCCTTGGCTGGTTTTGGCAAGCCCCGGCTCTCCTTGAATACTTCAAAGCCATGGTCCACACTATTTCGAATCAGGTGTATCAGCGGGTCCTTCATCTCCTCAAGTATCCGCCTGTCTGCCTGAATCTCAGAGCCAATTATTTCAAGACTTATATCCTTGTCCAAGTCTCTTGCAAGTTCACGCACAAGCTTGGGAAAAAGATCCGCAAGATTTGAAAAAGGGAGTATCAATGCTTCCTTAACGCTGTCTGACAGATCGTTAACCATTCCGCCGAAGACATAGTTATTCTGAAGCACAAACTTGGTGATATTTTTTATTTTTTCATTTATCTGCAGTATGAATTCGGTATTCCACTCAATGAAATTAACCGTTCTATTCAGTTCGGGCCATTTTTTCTTTTCGCTTCTGCCCTTTATTTTTCTATATGAGATATGTGCTTTGTTCCACTCTCTTTTCCACTGCTCGAACTTTCGCTGTATTTCCGCAAGCTCCCTTGCCGTCTGTTCGCTGGCAAGCTTTGCCGAAAGCATCTGTTCAGATTGTAAAAAAAGAGCATCGAATTTTGAAGCGGAAATTTTGATTATCTCTGTCCCCGCAGTTGATTTTTCACTTGCCTTTAAAACAGTCTTTTTGACTGACGGTTCTATCTTTGGTACAACGTCTTCCTGAATCAATTCTCTATACTTCGGATCATTCCTGATTTTATCTATCGGTTTTATTTCAGGTTTCGAGGCTTCTATTACATTCTCTTCATCCTGAGTCTTTAATGCTTCAACAGCCGTCATGGTAAGCTTTGAAGTAAGCCCTACTATTTCATTTATAAAAGAATCCTTTTCGCTCTCATCTTCATTATTCAGCGAAGACCCAATACTGTCAATTGCTTTGTGCAGTAAATGAAACAACTCCGCAAATATTTCCAGGTCTCCTCTTTTAATCTTCGAGAAAATATGTTCCATATTCTTGCACAGAATTTCTACTTCATAGTTATTAACAGCCCGCGAAGCTCCCTTAAGGCTGTGCGTCGCCCTGAAAACAGTTTCTATCATCTCGGACTTTTCAGCCTCACTGCTTGTGGTCTCATAATAAGAATCGATACCCTGAGACATTACCTGAAGATGCTCCTGCGCTTCTATCTTATATGTAGCTTGCAATCGCTTAAAAAATAATTCATCCATTCAGATGCCTCGTGTGCTCAGACTTTAAATATAGAAATTGTTTCCTTCAGCTTTACGCTTAAATCCTTTAAATTTCTTGCCGAGAATTCAATATCCCTTGTAGTCGAAACGCTCTGAACGCTTGCTGTCCTTATGTTCTCCATAGCCAAAGCTACCTGACTCATTCCTACAAACTGTTCCTGCCCGATTACCGAAGTCTGAACCGCTGAATCCTTGGCTATTCCAATTATCTGCGCCAAATTATTTATTGCTTCTTCTGATTCTTCAGCAAGCTTAATGCCTGCGTCCACTATCTTTTCTCCCTGTTCTGTAGCGAGCATAACCGAACTGATTGCATTTTGAATATCATTTAATACAGACTTAACCTGTAAAGTAGCCTGCTTCGACTGCTCGGCAAGGCTTTTTATCTCCTGAGCTACTATGCCGAACGCCTTTCCATGCTCGCCCGCTCTTGCAGCTTCGATGGAAGCGTTAACGGACAAGAGATTCGACTGCCCCGCAATATCGTTTACTGTAGAAATTATCTCGCCAATAGCCTTGCTCTGCTCAGTTAAACTTGTAATGCTTGTCGCGATAATTTCCATCTGGCTACCAACCTTATTAATGCCGTTTATAGTTTCTTCAGTTGACTTTTTCCCGGCATCAGCGAAATCATTTGCCTTCCGGGAAATTTCAAGCACTTCCTTAGCCTTGTTATTCGACATCTCTGAAGTTCTTCTAACTTCTTCGACAGTCGCCGTTGTTTCTCCAATTGCGCTTGCAGTCTCCGAAGCATTTGCCGAAAGCTGTACCGTTCCGCTTAAGATTTCCATCGATGCACTCGTAAGCACATTAATCGCCTCGCTCAGGTCAGATATTATTTTCATTAAAAAATCAACCATCGAGTTTAAGGAAATTGCCAGTACATCCTTATCAGATTTTGGAACTAACCTGATGCTCAGATCACTTCCTGCAACCTTGTTTGCCATCGATGCAAGTTTTCTTAATGTGTCTATCATCTCACTGAAAGTTGTCCATAACATACCAACTTCATCCGTCCTCTCCATTTTCGGCATTTCTACAAACAAATCCCCCTGAGATATTTTCTCTGAGATATTTTTTAGATCGGAAAGCGGCCTCACGATTATTTTATTCAGATAGAAAACAATAAATACCATCAGTGCCAGCAGTCCAATGCCCAAATAGATAAACTCCGTTATAAGGGCAACCATATAATCGCCAACTATCGCCAGTCTTAAATTTACTTCCTTCTTCGCATATTCATCCATTGCTATCGCCTGGTTTCTCAGGCTTTCGAATATTATCTTCTGCTTGCCGTTAGCGTAACTGACAGCTTCATCAATCTTGTTGGCATAAATCAAAGGTACTTCAACCTGCTCTCTGCCACGTCTGTATTCCGCAATGTCCGTTGCAAGGCCTGCCGTGCTTCTTTCAAGATATACATCGCCCTTAACTGTAGTTTTCAAAGTATCCAGAAGAGCAAATACCAGTATTCTTCTCGCGTTCATTTCCTTTTCAATTTCTTTCTGCGTCTTCCTGTCTTTCGATAACATCATTTCCAAAATCTGAGCGCGTTGCCTGTCCAGGTGTGAACGCAGTTCAATAGTGGTTACTGAAACGACATAATCTTTCTCCGCAAATATTTTTTGCTTTTCCAGGATATGCCCTAACTGATTATTGATATTTAGAAACATGAAAAAAATGAAAATAAAAATTACACCGAACGAAATATAGAGCTTGTTTTTAATCGAACGATTCAGGAACCACTTCATTGCTATATCTCCTATTAATTTACGTATAAATATTTTTCAAAAATCATACTGCCGACAGTTATAAATAATCACAGCCATCCGATTAATCATGGTCGTTGATTATCAACTTTTTATCCGTAAGCAGTTTCCTGGCATCCAGTACAATTGCTCTTTCCCTCGTTACACCTATCAGATATTCCTCCCTTATTCCTTTAAGAGTAGAAATTGTCGAATGAATACTCTTAAGCGGAATATTTATTATTTCGAGTATCCTGTCTGCCAGTACTCCGAATATCATCTCCTTGTAATAAAGCAGTATCACCTTATTCAGGTCAGTTATCCCTGAAAGAGGGAGTTCAAAAAGTGCTTTTATGTCAATAACCGGAATAATTTCGCCGCGCACATTAATAACGCCTTTTAGATAATCAGGAGCAAGTGGCAACGGGGTAATGTCCTTAAGGTTACAGACCTCCTTCACATATTTTGTTTCAAATCCGTAAACTTCCCCCGCAATCTGAAAAAACAGCATTTCAAGACTGTTATCTTCAGCCTTAGGAACGGCTTTCTGTGCCAGCAATTCAGCTCTTTTCCTGAGAATTTTTTGTTCTTCATCCCTGCTCAGAACGCCATCCGCCTTATTCTTTTCAATAGCGTCATTAAGCTTGTTTTTAAGAGCAATATGCTTTTCTTTTTCCATTCTATATTCCAATAAATTCTTATAATATTTTCATCATTGCCGGCAGGGCTTACATTAAAGATGACAGAACTATACTCTTCATTCTGCCAGCCGTCATGCCGTCTGTGTCGGCTACAATCTCTGTTTCCACAAAGCCCTCAAGCACTTCCAAAATTATCTTAAAATGTCTGCGGGAATCTGCACAATTTTTATTTCTCCTGTATATATTGCCAAGAGCAAAATGAGCCGCGATATAATCCTGATTAAGGAAGACAGCCCGCCCGATTGCCTCAATTGCCTGTTCAGTCTTATTCTCCTCCTGAAAGAGAATGCCGAGGAATAAATGCAACGCGGCGTTTAGCTTATTTGCCGACAGCCCCTGCGCGCACCACTTTCTTGCCTCATCCAGCCTGCCCGTATTGGCAAAGCTTTTTGCCGTCAGAAGATAACTCTCATCCAGTTCACTCTTTAATAACCCGCCTGCATTAAAAAGATGCTCAAATTGTTTTGATGCCCCTTCATAGTCACCCGATTCATATAAGCTTTTAGCGGAATTAAGCGAGAAATTATTGCCATAAGTTGCGGGTTGTTTACTAACTTCATTTTTTAATGTTCCTCTTCGGGCAGAAATTCCTTTTTTAATTCTTTCAGCCCTGTGAACAGAAGGGGGGATATAGTCTGACGGCTTCAAAGTTAACTGGCTTAATCCTCCTGATAAAGTAACCGGAGGCACCTTATCGGCAATGTCCTTAGGCTTTAGCTGAAAAAGAATGGCATCATCGAAATTGACGCTACGAAAACGCGGACTGCTTGTATGCGAAAGCTCTGACATGCCGGAAATAAGCCATCCGCCCTCATTAAGCGATTCGGCAAAGTCTCCGGCCACTTTTTTTGCTCCATCGGCATTAAAATATAGAAGCACGTTCCGGCAGAATATAATATCCATTTTTTCAGCGCCGTTTAACTGCGAAGGGAAACTGCCATCCATCAGATTTAACTGAGAAAAACTTACCATTGTCCGTATCCTGTGGTTAAGCTCATACTTATTGTTCTCAACCGGAGTGAAATACTTTGCCTTTATTCTATTATTTACATTCCTGAAAGACCACTCGTTGTAAATGCCCCGCGCCGCTTTTGTCAAGAACTCGGGATTAATATCAGTGCCCTGTATAGTTACGCGTCCTTTTGCATCACCGTTAAAATATTCATCCATCATCATGGCTATCGAATAGGACTCTTCTCCCGAGCAGCAGCCTGCGCTCCAAAAGCGGACTGAATCTTTTTGCCGGAATATTTCAGGCAGTATTTTCTCTCTCAGAATTTCAAATATGCGGTTTTCACGAAAAAAATATGTCTCGCCTATAGTCAGCCGGATGGCTATCTCATTTATATATTCTTTATCAGGCGTGGAATTAAGGAGGAAATTAACAAAATCTTTAAGATTATGATGCCCAAACTCTGTCATTGCCGCTTTTAAGCCTCGCTCAAGATCATTCTGCTGTTCGATCTGAAAATACAGTCCAAGATTATCAGAAATATACTTACTGATATCGTGAAATTTATCTTCGGATAATATCGTAGCCATCTAATCGTTTCCCCTGGCTATATTAAGTGCCTGGTCTATCTGTTTTTCTTCATCGGGATTAAAAAACTTATCGGGATTATTAATAAGTGTAATATCGTTGTTAACCATTATTATACCTTCAATACAGCCGGTATTATCCCAGATATTCTTTCCAAAAGTAATTTCCGACTCCGGAATTTCCAGGCAACCTTCAACCGAGTCAACAAACATGCAGAGCCGCCGCCGGGTTTTGATAATCAGCCCTTGGTCGCTGACGGAGATTTCCCGATCGGGCATCAAAAGCCTTTTCCTGATATTAATAACAGGAATAATATCGCCGTGAAGGCTGACAATGCCGAGTATAATATCCGGAGCTTTGGGAAGCGGAGTAATCTCAACTGAACAGATTACATGCTCAACTGCATCCAGGCCAATGGCATATTTCCTTTGCCCAAGAGAAAAGATAACAGCCTTAAACTTACTTTCCATGTCTGTAAAAAAGCTCCCTGTGATTTTATGATTCGCTTCTGTAGAACTATCCCTTGCCACAGCCTCGTAATAAAAGTTTTGAACTTAACCTGACAACATTGAAAAGATAACTGTACCCTGACAGATTCAGTCGCTTTTTCGAATCATGATTTGCTTTCAGGACAGGGGAATGTGAAAGAGAATGTGCTTCCTATCCCGACCTGACTTTCAACTCGTATCTTACCGTTATGACTTTTTATAATTTCATCGCATAATATAAGCCCCAGCCCGGTGCCTGCCTCATTATCAGTACCTGGCGTACTATAAATAACATCAATCCTGAACAATTTAGCAAGTACTTCTTCGGAAATACCAATGCCGTTATCAGCTACTGATATTTCAATGAAAAACTCATCTTTTCTTACTGCAGATATTTCTATTCTGCCTTTTGGGTTAGCGAATTTAATCGCATTTGCAATCAGATTGCGAAAAACTGAATCCATCAGTTTTGAATCGCCTGAAATGATCAGGTGCCATGCTATATTATTAATTATAGAAATTTGTTTTTGAGAAGCATTTATATTTAACCGTTCAATGACCATCTCTACTTTTGTGGCTAAAACAAAATCTTCCAGTTTCAGTTTAAAGCTCTTCAACTGTATGCGCGACCAATTTAACAGGTCATCGAGCAATTCATATTGTTTTTTAAGCGCATTGTTAAGTTCCTTATTGTACTCGCATACATCTTCTTTACTAAGAGACTCAGATTCCCAGGTTAGTGTATCAGAAAATCCTAAGATTCCCTGAAAAGGTCCGCGAAGGTCATGCGCTATAATGGAAAACAATCTATCCTTTTCAGCATTTAATGTAATGAGTTGTTCATTTTTTAATTTAATCTCTTTCTCTGCTGTCTTTCGTGTGCTTATGTCATGGTAGTTTCCTAAATACCCATGGATATCAGGGTCATGCAAGAGATTAGCTACGGTAATTTCTATCCACTTGTAACTGCCGTCTTTGCACAAGTACTGAAACTCCGTTGTTTTGGCTGCATCAGGTTCACCCATAAGAGAGTCGAAGAACTTTTGTGCTGATTCCAAGTTATCGGGATGAACATTGTTCCATATACTGACACCGACAAGCTCTTCCTGTTTCCAGCCAAACCATTTTTCAATGTTCGGGCTTTTGTACCTGTTGATTCCGTCTTTGTCAATAATAACGATTACATCTCCGATATTTGCAACCATTTTGACACGGGTTGTCTCGCTCTTCTGTAATCTCTCTTCTGCCTGCTTACGTTTGGTTTCACTCTCAATCTCTCTGTTTACTCTTTTGACAACTTCAGGGAGTCTTTCAAGGAAGTAATGGTCCTTAATGATATAGTCCCTGGCTCCGAGTTTCATCATATCAACAGCTATCCGCTCATCGCCCTGGCCGGTAGAAACAATGAAAGGAGGAATATCGGGAAGTAATTTCTTTAATTCAGAAATAAACTCCTTTCCATCCATGTCGGGGAGTCTGTAATCCAGTACCATCAGGCGAGGGGTATTAGCAGTAAGCCATTGAATAGCCTCTTCGGCGGAATGGATAGCAACAGTTTGAAAACCGCATGCTTCAATATTTTCTTTAATCAACCCGATAAGGTAGATATCGTCTTCAATAATAAGAGTCTTCATAATAACAGTTTCCTGACTTTAAATAATATTTTTATTTTTTTTGTTATACTTTAATTACCTGGATAAATAAACCAAGTCGCTTCAGCGTTTCTGTAAATTTCTTGAAATCAACCGGTTTAACTATATAAACATTACATCCGAGTTTGTAACAATTCTCAACTCCTCTTGGATCATCGGTAGTTGTAAGTATAATCACAGGTATATCTTTTAATTCCTCATTGCCTTTCATTTTTTCCAGCACTTCAACGCCATCCATTTTAGGCATATTCAGGTCGAGCAGTAAGAGATAGCTTTTATTTTTATCAATAACATGGCTGCCTGTCCCCGATAAAAAATTCCAGGTTTCTTCTCCGTTTACAAAACGAATAATCTGATTATAAACGCCGGATTCCTGCAAACCTTCCCTGATAAGTTCTGCGTGCCCGTCATCATCTTCGGCAATTATGATTATAAGTTCTTTAACATTCTCCATTTTAATATTCCTTTTTTTATTCAGTGAATACGTTTGTTTGTAATTCAATATAGAAAGTACTTCCTTTTCCTTCTTCAGATTCAGCCCATATTTTGCCCTTATGCTTATCGGTAATTCTTTTTGCAATACTTAAGCCAAGGCCTTCTCCTGCTTCCAGATATTTAAACTCTACCCTGTAGAATATATCCCATATTCTTTCAATATGTCTTGGAGCAATTCCAATTCCTGAATCCTGAATACTGTAAATAACTTTATTATATTGCGTGCGACTTGTAATTTTTATAACCAACTGTCTGGCTTTATCCCTGTATTTCAGAGAATTGCTTATAATATTGGAGAAAAGCTGATTAAGCTGATTCTCGTCTCCATAGCAATCAGATATATCTTCAACCATTACTTTGGCGGAAAGTTCAGTTATCTGAAAGTTGAGAGCTGTAATGATTGTTTTGAACAACTTGGACATGTCAATTTTTCTAATGACCATCTTAATTTGTCCGGTTCTGGATATCTGCAAAAGCCCGTTTATGAGAGAATCCATTTTGATTACATTCGAGAAGATGAAATTTAACGTTTTAGGGATATCTTCATTAGTAATTTTATCCAAAATAGTCATTGCTTTTGTTTCAAGCTGATGTTCATCCAGGAAAGATTTTATCGAATCCGCCTGTTTTTGCAGACGCTGACTGAATCCCTGTATATTAACCAGCGGAGCCCGGAGGTCGTGGGATGCTATATAGAGATAGTTCTCGAGTTCCTTGTTTATAGTAGCCATTACCTCTTGTATCTGCCGGATAGCGGTAACATCGGTGGAAATGGTTGCCACATGATTTTTCAGAGGTGAAACCACCGATATCATAAAATGCTTGTCCATTGGGGCAAAGTAAGCGGAGTATTCACAAGGTTCACCTGTAGATCCAACATGAATAAATTTTTCAAGGTGTGGTGGCGTATCAGTCTGATAAACTTCTGTAGCGAGTTTTCCTATGGCATCTTCTTTTTTTATTCCGGTAACCTTAGTAAAGGCATGATTACAATCGGTTATCCGGTAATTTATCACAGTATTCTGCTCGTTAAACACTAATTCGTGCAACACCACCATTTCGGTCATTGAGCTAAAAAGGGTGTTTAACTTTTCCTCGCTTTCGTGTACTGCCTGTTCGGCCAGTCTGCGTTCGGTAATATCTCTTGCATTGCCCTCAAAGCTGAAGATTACCCCGGTTTTGTCCCTCAAAGGAACGGCGCTTGAGGTGTGCCAGTGCCATGTTCCGTTTTATTGTGCTGTATGCGATACTCAATTTCTACCGACTGTTGTTCAGTTGCAATCACTTTTCGCAACCATATCGTGTACCTTGAAACATCCTCAGGGTGAACAAACAATTTAAAAGACTGTCCGATGACTTGTGTAATCGGATGTCCCAATAACGTTGTCCATGCAGGGGAGACAAAAACAAAAACTCCGTCTGAAGTCATCGTATAGATAATGTTATGGCTATTCTCCACCAATAGCCGGTGCTTTTCCTCACTTTCCTGTAGTGCTTCCTCCGCCCACTTGCGCTCGGTGATATCCTGTATCTGAAGCAGATAACCGCTTGGAGCTTCCTCGTTGTCTTTTATTGTAGTAACTAGTATATCGAGCCATATCAGACCGGATTTTGTAGTATGATATAAATTAAATTCCCTGACCTTATCAAAATCAAAAACTGCCTGATAGCGGATATTCTTACCGAGTCTTAAACTATCTTTAGAGTCATCGGATAAGTTCGGGTCATCGAAGAGAGAAAACTGACTAATTTCGTTTACATCTGTAACCCCGAACAATTGCAGACAGGCCGGGTTAGCGTTCACAAGCATGCCTTTGGGATTGTAAAATTCAATGGCAATAGGCGATTGTTCGATAAGAATACGATGCAGTTCCTCACTCTCCCGCAAAGATTTTTCCACCTGTTTACGATTGGTGATATCCTGAAGAGTAAACTGTAGAAACTTTTGTCCATTTGAATAAAAACTCATCAGACGGACTTCGGCATCCCACAATTTTCCGTCAGGACGTTGATGCAGCCATTCAAAAATGATTTCATCTTCAGCCAAAGCTTTGTCTATAAAATATTTTACCTTTTCGGACGAAAATGTTCCATCATATTGTTGTGGTGCTGATACATCAAGAGGGGTTTTACCGAGGATTTCTTCTCTGGATGAGAAAGCATAGATGGAAACAGCTGCCGGATTGCAATCTATAATTTCATAGTTTTGACTATCCAGTATAATGGTTGGGGTTTTGGAACTTTCATAAATCCTTCTCCGGGAAGCATCATTTTCAGATCCCGTCATCCGCGACTCAAAAAGGCGAAAAGCCATTTTTATAGATGCATCGAGAATCATAATCCCGGAATTCTTTACTACATAACCATAGAATGGTATCTTCTCTGTTTTCTTTACTATTTCAGGTTCTGTATGTCCTGATAAAAATATTACAGGGATTACGCGTTCTTTTAGTAGCGCTATTGCCGTTTCCGTGCCATCTATACCTGGTCCCAGATTGATATCCATAAGGATTAAATCTATCGAATTATTTTTTTTGAATATCTCAATAGCTTTTTCGCCAGTATTTATAATGATAATCTTATACCCTGATTTCTCAAGGTCCCTTTTATTGCTCATGGCTATGATAACTTCATCTTCCACAAGGAGAAGTGTTTTCTGATTTTCACTGCTCATACTTTATTTCCACCTTTATATAATAGTTCTCTTCCTGAACAGAGCCTTTGGTTTTCCCGAATAACTGGCAGGTTTTTCAGCCGGCAATATGAATAGTCGCATTTTTTTTATTCATTTTTAAGAGGTCACTCCGGAAAGGTCTGATTATCGATTTTAGACTTCAGATTTAAGCTGAAATCGATAGAGGCTGACTAAAAAATAAAGTATTCGGGTTTTTGGTAACGTGAAATCCCAGTCTTTATTATATTAGATGTGTGATGTTAAATACCTAATATAATAAGGTGTCCCTATCTTTTCCGACTCCGGATTATTTTTTAGTCAGCCTCTTTTTATAGATGACTCATTTATTACAGAGTATATTAAAAACTTCGTAGAAAAGTACTAAATATTGTGTATAAATACAAGAAGTCAATATACTGAAGGTTGTCAGTTGACGGATATACGACAAATTTTCTTCTTAATTACTCATGTGTCATAATTATGATTAAATGATTAACTATGATTCATTTCATACTAATTCTCCCTGAAGAGATAAGTAGATGTATGGTTATGAGAAAAAATCGTCCTGTTTTTTGAGCGGATACATCAGACATGCGAAAATGGTGCAGAATCATACTTTACCTTACCTGGTTGTCGTTCCGCGGTCGGGGGTTTAGTTAATGTGAATGAGTTATGTTTTATGGTATTGCATCTGGTAATTTTCGGATATTGCCAGTATCGAAAATACATTCCCGGTTAAATTCTTAATCACAATCATTATCGTCTGTTTTACTCGCTGAAAGAGAAAAATGAGTGCGATTATAAGGATAAGTGCGCTGAGAAGTGTATATTGCATGTAAAATCTGTATATATTCCACAAGAAGAGAATCAAAAATGATACGAATACCGATTATCCTGGGTCAACCTGCCTCAGAAGCATTTACAACACCTTTCGGCATGGAAATGAATCCTGATAATCATCGGGTGCAATTAGTACGTCTGACGGCATGGGAAGCCTTGTCAGACATTTATGCAAAGAAAGCAGGTGGTTGATATATTATGACACTATACCCAGGTAAAATCAAATTAAATGGTAAGGATTCGCTTACTATTTTATGGAATAATGATAAAGAACATACTTTACCGCTCAGATTTTTAAGAGATGAGTCCCCCGATGCCGGCGGCAATAAGGGAGAAACGATTCTCCGGCATCACTATGAGGCATTGTCTGAATTACCGGAGAAGCCGGGTATGTATGAAGTGTCAGAAATTAATATGGTTGGCGGTTATGCTATGAATATCAGATGGAAAGACGGTTATAATTATGGAATATACAGTTGGGAGTTACTTTGGAAGCTGGGGGAATATTTAACGGTTAAAGATAATCTTTATCAGGATTTTGAGCATACTCATAGCCACCACGAAAAGGAGTAAAATAAAAGGGATGTTAACAGCATCCCTTTTTTATTTTCACGGACTGTCGGAAAGACTGATATGTCAGGATTTGTCCAATAGCTTTTTAATTTCGTTTTCATAATTACTTTTGCTGGTAAGTCCTTCGTATGAAGTAACAATTTTCCCATTTTTATCTATGATGAATGAAGTCGGAATAGACTGGATTCCTCCATAGTCAAGGCGCACCTGATTATTTGCATAAACTACGGGGTAATTGATGCTATATTCCTTAATAAAGGGCAGAACAGTTTTCTTTGTATCCTCTTCATCTACAGAAATGCCCACGATTTCCAGACCTTTTGAGCCATAACGATTTTTCAGATCCACAAGGTCGGGAATTCCCCTTCTGCATGGAGCGCACCAGGTAGCCCAAAAATCAACTATAACAACCTTTCCTTTAAGTCCGGAAAGCTTAAGCCTGTTACCGTCCGAGCCGGGAAGATCAAAATCAATCGCAGTTTTACCCTGAAAAGGATTTTCTGATAAAGCTTCAGTTCCGTTTGTCGGATAGGGACCCTGTTCTGGTCCACTCTGTGAATTATTGATAATAAAAAAAACAGCTACTACTGCGATTGTTACCGTAGTATAGATTAAATTCTTATACTTCGGGTCTATCAGCAGTTTCTTTTCTGTCTGCTTAACGCCTATCTTTCTTTCTTTCGGCTTATTCGATTCTCTCATGCGGTTACACTCCTGAAAAATTAAAGGTTCTCTCTATTTTAAGATAATTTTATTAATAACAGATCTAATTTACTACAGACGGGGATATCATCAAAAGTGCTTATGAAATAAAGTTCCGGTAATTACGCCTTCTTTTTTCTCGGTAATGCTATTATAAGTCCTGTCAGTCCGCCATAGGCTGTTGAGATATAAGGATTACCTGTAATCGGACACGTTCCGCCTGAGCATCCGATGAAATGATAATAAGCGTATCCCAGCAAAGCTCCCGCTACGACTGGTACAATGCGTTTGACAATAAATCCATCTTTTAGCTTCATAAACTCTTTCATTTCATCTTCCGTTTATTTTTGTTACACAAGCAGATAAGTTAAGTTCAAATCATAGTAATTGTATGATGATATAATAACGAAAAAGATTCACTAAATTTTCTGCTCAGAGTTTAATCCTGACGAATTCTTTCATCATAAAAAAACCGGATAATCTTCCGGCTTTTTTTATTATGTTCTGTTATTTTTAATTTACATCGGCGAGCACGGCTTCCTGCTCTATTTTCTTTGCCATGCCATTGCCCCATTTCAGGACTTCAATCTTTACACTTGTACATCCGGCGCTTAGGAGTCTCAGCTCTTTAGCTGCTCTGAAGGAAAGATCAATTGCCCTATTACTCCTGACAGACATACGGTCATTGATACGAACTACCACGCTTTTAATACTATCAATGCTTACTTTAACAATAGTCCCGAACGGGTAAGACTTATGAGCAGCTGTAAGCGAGTCCATGTCATAAGGCTCTCCGCTTGCTGTTTTTCGTCCATTATGCTTTTTGCCATAATAAGAAGCCTTGCCAGCTTTTATTTCGAGTGCTAAACCCTCGGAAGTACCGGCAGTACTCTTTTCCTGAGAATCGCTGTTTTTCAGAGGTTCACCCTCTTCTGACTCAACATAAGCTACCTGTTTAACCAAACAGGTTTCCTGAACTATCTTAGGCGTTGAAACAAATGAAAAAATCACAAACGGAAACAGTAATAACAAGTTGTCAAAACTCAATGGCTCCTCCATAATTTATATCTGCAAGATACATAAAAATAAGGAAAATAGGAAAATGTTTGTGTATGTTCCAAATCTGTTGATTTGATTTTCACCCTGACCGGTTACAATCACACAAAGGATTAGATTAGTGTAAGTTTACTTTTAAATTTCAAATTACTATTTTGCATTTACGAAAGTATCATAGATAGTCTGGGAAGTAAACAATAGCTTTTTATGAAAAATACTTTCGGAAAGTTATTTTGCTTTAACTATTTATTGTATAAAGGGAGTTATGAATCAGGAACCTGTAAAAATTTTACTTATCGAAGATAATCTTGGCGATGCACGGCTGATTAGTGCAATGCTTAATGATGTCAGCAATTTTGGATATAAGGTTGAGCATGCTTTCCGACTTGCAACCGGACTTGAAAAACTTGAGAAAAGTAGTTTCGATATTGTTCTTCTCGATCCCGGTCTTCCTGATGGTGAGAGTCTTGATACTCTGGAAAGCATTAACGCTGTTGCCCCATCGCTTCCTATTATTATAATGACAGGTCTTGAAGATGAGAAGCTTGCAATTAAAACAGTTCAGCTTGGAGCGCAGGATTATCTGGTAAAACTTCAGGTTGACGGCAATATGCTTGCGAGGGCTATCCGTTATGCAATCGAAAGGAAGAAGACTGAGGAAAAACTGCGCGAAAGCGAAGAGATGTATCACAGCCTTTTTAATAATAACTGTTCAGTTATGCTTCTTATCGATTCATACACGGGGATAATTGTCGATGCCAATTCCTCTGCCTGTTCTTTTTACGGTTATTCGATGGATGAGCTTGTTGGCAGGGGAATGTCTGATATCAGTTGCCTGCCCGGAGAAAATATTCATGAAAGGATGAATTATATCCGCAATAATGAGCAACGCCATTTTTTGAATCAGCATAAACTTGCAGACAGCGGGATAAGAGATGTTGAAGTCTATAGCGGGTTGTTAAAAATGAAAGGTCAGGATCTTCTTTATATGATAGTTCATGACATCACCGAGCGTAAAAAGGCTGAAGAGCAACTTCAGAAGAATAAGGAGATTCTGGAGAAAAATGCAATCGAATTAGTGGTTCTGAATGAGAAACTTGCCGAGACTAACGCGGGGAAGGATAAATTTCTCTCGGTTATCTCTCACGATCTTAAAAGTCCTTTTCAGGGACTGCTCGGACTTTCAAAAGCCCTGGCTGAGGAATATTCGACTCTTACCGAGGAGGAGAGAATAAATTATGCGAATTATCTGAACGCTACGACCCAGGGAATTTATCACCTTATCGAGAATCTGCTTCAGTGGTCGAGAATTGAAATGGGCAGAATAAGTTACCAGCCTTCCAGCATAGAAATACTGGCTGAAGTAACTTATGTGATACATCTGCTTGGTCCAAAGTTCCTAAAGAAAAAAATATCTTATAAGATTGATATACCTGAGCACTATTACCTTTATGCTGATTCCGATATACTGAACTCTATACTCCAGAATCTAATTTCAAACGCGATAAAATTTTCAAATGCGGGCGACATGATATCAGTCTCATTATTTGATGCCGGCGAATTTGCGGGTATAGCTATTTCTGATACAGGGACAGGCATTGATGTGGCAGATATATCAAATCTCTTTTGTATTGATTTCCGTAAATCAAAAAAAGGGACAGACAATGAGAAAGGTACCGGGCTGGGATTGATTATCTGCAAGGAACTCGTGGAAAAGCATGGTGGTAAAATCTGGGTGGAAAGCCAGCCGGGTTATGGCAGTACATTTAAGTTTACTATTCCCAAAGCCACCCCGCAGTAAGTATGCTTAAAGGACAAAGCTCTGAACTTTGTCCTTTAACTGTCCAGCTTCTTTTATTCTTTTTCCAGGACAACAGCCGTACCGTAAGCCAGCACCTCAGTTACGCCGGACATAATTTCATTAGCGTCATACCTGATTCCGATTACCGCGTTAGCTCCTGACTCTTCGGCATGTCTTATCATAAGTTCAAATGATTCCATACGCGTCCTTTCGCAAAGTTCGGTAAAAAGCGAAATATTTCCGCCAAATATTGTTTGTAAGCTGCCACCAATAGTCCCGAATATAGAACGCGAGCGTACTACAACTCCGCGCACGATTCCAAGATTCTTCGTTATCTTATAACCATCGATTCCAAAAGTAGTAGTAGTAAAATGATGATCCATGACTTTCCTCCGGATTTTATTTAGAAAATTGTAAATGAGTGTCCATTTTGTATTTATTAACTGTTGCCGGGTTAAAGATATTTTTTTATTATCTTCTCAACCTGTCCTAAAGCCTCGTCAATCTTTGATATATCCTTTCCGCCGGCAGTAGCAAGATGAGGTTTTCCGCCTCCGCCTCCGCCAACGATCTTTGCTAAGTCGCCGACAATCTTTCCGGCGGCAAGTTTACTGTCCTTTATCAGTCCATCTGATACTACGCATACAATCCCGACTTTTCCTTCAATTTCAGAGATTAGCGTTCCGACTGCTTCTTTCATTTTAATCCTCAGCTCATCGCCCATTGCCTTTAGCTCGTCCATATTGGCTGCTTCGACTCTGCCTTTATACAGGTTTACGCCGTCAACCTGCAGAGGTTTCGACAAGAGGCTTTCAAGTCCGCCAAGTTTGCTTTTTAAGCTGAGCCTGGCTATTTCCTTTTCAAGCTTTTTCTTTTCTTCCTGAAGCTTAGCTATTTTTTCTTCTTCCTTTTTTAAGGATTCCTTCTGTGAGCGAATAAACTCTTCAACTCCGCGTCCTGTAACGGCTTCAATTCTTCTGATGCCACTTGCAATTGAGGATTCGCTTACGATTTTCAGCAGCCCGATATGTGCGCTGTTGGAAACATGTGTACCTCCGCAAAATTCTTTGCTCACTTCATCAAACTGAACTACATTAACGCGGTCGCCGTACTTATCGCCGAAGAACATAAGCGCACCCATCTGCTTCGCTTCCTCAAACGGGATAGCGCGATGATGATTTAACTGTATATTGCTTCTTATCTGCTCGTTGACAATCGATTCTATCCGGCTTATTTCCTCTTCGTTCAGCTTTGAGTAATGTGCAAAATCGAAACGCAGTCTGTCCGGGCCAACGTAAGAACCGGATTGATGCACATGCGTGCCGAGTACATTGCGCAGTGCCGCGTGCAGAAGGTGAGTTGCCGAATGATTCCTCATTATATCCCGGCGCCTTTTTGTATCAACTTCAGCGGTAACACTCATGCCCTTTTCTATTTTAATGTTCAGCGGATTTTCTACCACATGAACTATTTTATCGGCTAACTTTGTAACCTCGACTATCTGAAGCGTTTCGTTTCCTGCCTTTAGGTGTCCCAAATCGCCGGTCTGTCCGCCCGACTCAGCATAGAACGGAGTCTTATCCAGCAGTACATAATCCCTGTCCTCTTCCTTTTTATAGCCGATAACCTTAGCCTCAGCCGAGAAATTCTCATAACCTGTGAACTCAGTTCTGTCATTCTCGTTTATGCCGAAAGATGCGAAATCATTAAACGAGGCACTCTGCGAAGCAAACTTATCTTTCGTTGATTCGCGTGCTCTGGTCTTCTGCTCATTCATCAGCGAATTAAAACCGTCTTCGTCAATATGAAGTCCCCTTTCCTTTGCCATAACGCCGGTCAGGTCAACCGGAAAACCGTAAGTATCATAAAGCTGGAATACATCAGTCCCGCTAATTACCTTTATGCCCGCGGCTTCGGCCTTCGCGACTATCTTATCAAAAAGTTCAATGCCGCGGTCGAGTGTAATGTTAAAGCTCTCTTCTTCAGCCTTAATAATCTTTTCAATATGCGCCTGATTAATTTTTAACTCCGGGAATACATCTGCCATATATTTAACCAGGGTTTGAACGAGCTGATAAATAAACGGTTTATTAAGACCAAGCTTGCGTCCATAACGAGCCGCACGCCTTAAAATTCTGCGTAAAACATAACCGCGCCCGTCATTGCCGGGAGTCGCACCGTCTGCGATTGCGAATGATAAAGTTCTGACATGATCGGCTATTACCCTCATTGGTATCTTATGTTCGGCAGAATCATATTTAACTCCTGAAAGCTTCGCAACGGCTTCAATTACCGGTGCAAAAATATCTGTGTCATAATTAGAATCCTTTTGCTGAAGCACAGCGCATATTCTTTCAAAACCCATTCCCGTATCGACATGCTTTGCGGGCAGTTCATGCAGAACTCCATGATTATCCCTGTTATACTGGATAAATACTAAGTTCCAGATTTCAATACATTCCGGCACACCCGCGTTTACATATTCAGGATTTTCCAAATCATCCGCGGTCAGGTTAACATGTATCTCTGAACAGGGTCCGCACGGACCGGTTTCCCCCATTTCCCAGAAATTATCCTTTTCAGCAAAGCGGAGTATATGTTTGGGGTTAATATCCGTCTTAGATTTCCAGATTTCAAAAGCCTCATCATCTGTATTATATACAGTAGCCCATAATCTTTCTTTTGGCAGTTTCCACACCTCAGTCAGTAGTTCCCATGCCCACATAACGGCCTCGGTTTTATAATAATCCCCGAAAGACCAATTACCCAGCATCTCGAAAAACGTATGATGGTAAGTATCGTAGCCGACCTCCTCCAGGTCATTATGCTTACCGCTGACGCGGATACACTTCTGCGTATCCGCGGCTCTTTTATACTCGCGACTTCCCTGGCTCAGGAAAACATCCTTAAACTGATTCATGCCCGCATTAGTAAAAAGCAAAGTAGGGTCGTCAAACGGTACAACCGGCGCGCTTGGAACAATTCTATGCTCCTTATTCTTAAAAAAATCTAAAAACTGTTGTCTGATTTCTGAAGATGTCATACTATAAATATTCTTTTAATTGTTAATAAGCGACCAAATATAATAAAATCCGTACACATACCACAAAATAAAAATCAGTTTTGGGATCGACCTGTCTAAACGAAATATTGAAAGAGTAATCATATATTAATAAATAATCCAAATGGTAAAATATCTTCCCGGCATAAATATACACGACAGAAAATGGTTTTTGGAAAGCAGACAGATTATAAAATACAGTATTGTGGCAGGCAGTAATTAAATGTTTGAGATGCGCGATTGCGCGTCTCTTCCGCTCGAGATGACAATAATTCAAAAACTATCAACCTTATTATTTTCTTCCCTTTGGAGCGCAATGTTCATTAGATGTCTTGTTCGAAGTACTGACCGCTGGAAAATGAGTTTATTTTTTTATTTTCTAAAAAAAAGGCTTCATATGATCCTATTCTTGCGAAATCGATATCATAACGGTTACTATTTATCTTATAAACAACAACAGAGTCCAGACCTAAAATCTGCAGTTTGTCGTAGGTTAGAATCTCGCCTTCATTCAACATTAAAATATCACGCAATATCCACTTTCCTAATTTTGAATTTGGCTTGCTCATCAGAGCTTTTTCACCTTGCTGGCAAATTTTGGCACTAAGAGTCGATCTATCCGGCAAAAATAAACTAAAAGATTTATCCTTTGCAGGGAAAAAAGCAGAGAATTTCTTATTTATCCATGCAGGTATGCGAATCTCAACCTCGTTTGCATTTCTGGATCTTCCTTTGGAGTTCCATAGATTCAACCCACTTTTTTCCGGTACCTGCCTGGAGTTGCTCCGCGGAGAATAAAGAGGAAGAAATATATGTGGCTGTACCTTAACAGGAGAAAAAATCAGGTTGCCTTCCGATACTAATTTCTCTATTTGGCTAAATGGATCAGCAAGTATTTTTACTGCAATATTTAATAAAATTTTATCAGTAATGAAACGTTTATACAGGGTACTTTTAGAAATATTAAATGAATACTCAGCAGTTGAATCATGAAATTGGATAATGTTTCCATTTGAGTTTTCACTTATTCTGCTAATCTTATTGATATTTATTATAGGTGTCGGAGTTTCATAAACTGTTATTTTGCCAACCTGTCTGGTGACGCAATGATAAATAAGATTTTCAAGACCATAAATTCTTTTTGTGGTTGTTATGCGCGTATTTCTTAACTCGGCTATTTTTCGAATTTTTTGTTCAGTGCAAAGCGATCTAAATATTTCATGGTCGCTATTAAATTCTGCGACTTTTTGCAGTGTGCTTCCTGTTTTGTCAACAAATGTTTTTATTCCAAAACCTATTTTATCTTTTAATGCATCGGCTGAATTATCAAAACGGGATAGATTTTCAGCTCCAAAAGCTATACAAAATAAATTTTCAACAACTCTATAAGAAAGATATGGTTCAGGAGATGCAGAAAAAAGATTTGAAAAAGCCCCCACTGCTTTAAGCAGTCTTTCATAATACTTAACCATTGTTTCAGGCTGTTTTTCTATGAACATTGCTGGTTATTTCCATTGCTTTTCTGATTTGAACGGCAACTCGTTCTATAACAGTAACAGTAACAGAATTGCCTAATTGTTTATAAAGTTTAGGATCTGAAATATCATCGGGAAGCTTAAAACTATCAGGAAATCCCTGTAATTTTGCACACTCTCTGGGAGTAAGTTTTCTTACGCCTTTTTCATCGAGGATTAAAGGAACATTATGCCCGCCAGTACCCATATTTGCAGTAAGAGTCGGGCATACTCCATTTTTATTTTCCCTGACATAAGTTCTGCGCCACTGATATATGGTATTAGCAGATTTGATTGTTTCTAAAAGTTGCGGGTAGATTGGATTATAATGATAATAATATTTTTGTTCTGCATTCTTTGCAATAATATCGGCGATACTTGTAGTCAGCGGTATTTCTGACGGAAATTCAAAATTATTTAACATTTCTTTTGATTTGAATCCGACAATATAAACTCTTTCCCGATTTTGAGGAACATTTCCATATTTCATACTATTAAGAACCTTAACTTTGATATGGTAGTCAAGATCTTTTAGTGCCTCTGAAATAATATTAAAAGTTTTCCCGCCATCGTGGGATTTTAAATTTTTAACATTCTCAAGAAAAACCGCTTCCGGATTTTTATCTCTCAATATTCGGACTATTTCAAAGAATAAATCGCCTCTCCCTGTATCAAGAAATCCTCTTCTATATCCAGCAATAGAAAATGGCTGGCATGGAAACCCTGCAAGTAAAATATTAAAATCGGGAAGCTCAGAGCTTGATAATTTAGCTATGTCTTTGACTGTCAGGAGAATATCTTCAAAATTGAGATCATACGTAGCTTTGCAAAATGGATCAAAATCATTTCCTAAGATAGTTTGAAATCCAGCCCTCTCAAATCCCATTCTTATTCCGCCAATTCCCGCAAACAGATCAAGTGATTTTAAAGTCACAGACTCCATAAAATTCCCATTATTTACTAGCACAATGGGAGAACTGACTAATTTATTTTTAAAGATTTCTGCCATATTACCAATGATGCTACAATTAGTTTTGTTTATAAATATAACTTT
>JBAXDX010000028.1:0-31987 GCA_037140715.1 Ignavibacteria bacterium | reverse complement strand
TTGCAAAAACGAATCTGATTTCCCGAAAAACGAAGAAAATTTCCTTTACCGCAGTTGCTGCGTATTGAAAAACGAAGTTTACTTTTACAAAAACGAAGTTTGTTTTTACTAAAACAGATCCGCTTTCCGGCATATCATTCTTTGCCGGAACCAGAACATTTTTAAACAGGCATGAAACATTTTCAATTTACAGCATAACAAATAAATTTATAAGAAAAACGGTTTTGTTTTACAGCGCAGCATTCCAGTTTACTGTCGCCGCAACTTAATTTTATATCAAAACAAAGTTGAATACACTCATTGCAGATGAAATTTTATGAGAAACATTCCCGGCCGGAAGTAAAACGGATGCAGATTCAGGCAAAACGAACCCGGCCGGAATCAAAACGAAGAAAAATTATATCCAAACGGCGGGAAATTATATCTATACGGTCGCCGCGTCTTTCAATGCAATGAATTTTAGAATCAATACAGTCAAATTTTATATGTATGCAGTCAGAATTTAAAGCTGTGTGGTCGCTGCGCCTGTCAAATTATTCAAAATTTATAGCTGTGGGATGAAATTTTATATGTATGTGATGAATTTAAACAGCTTCGCGGTTAAAAATTGCCGGTATGACAGGCAAAAACTTAATAAAATTTTATGACTAACTTCTATCAGCGAACATTCCCGGCTATATTTCCAGCCATAGCAGGGTAAAATTATTTCAAAAAATATCATTAAGAATATTCTTTGACTCTTTTAGAGTATTTCGTGTAGCTGAGAAACCGGATACTTCAGTTGCTGTTATAATTTTATTACGCGGACTATGATTTTATTTAAAAATTGTTTGCATACCTGAATATTTTTTCTATCTTAGTTAGCAGGATTATATGAATAACACAGGCAGAAATAATTTGGACTCTACTCTTTTAATATTTTTAGATGGTGTTGGAATTGGCAGGGCGGATAAGTCTGTTAATCCTTTCTTCAAATATCCATTTTCTTTTTTAAGTGGCATATTTGGCAAAATACCGCACCTTGATGACATGTATTTGACATCGGACAATAAAACATTTTTATTCCCGTCAGATGCATGTATGGGAATCGGCGGACTTCCGCAAAGTGGCACAGGACAGACTTCCATATTTTGTGGCGTTAATGCTCCTGAAATAATTGGCCGGCATTTCGGCCCGTATCCATATTCGACTCTCGTTCCGATTATTAATGAGAAAAATATATTTAAGGAATTTATTGAGCTTGGTTTAAGCGTCCAATTTGTTAATGCGTATCCGCAAAAATTCTTTGATTATGTGAATTCTGGCAGAAGAAGACTTAATTTTACAACTTTAAGCTGTATCCTGAGTGAAATCAGACTAAATAATTATGAAGACCTGAAAATCGGGCAGGCTCTGAGCGCCGAAATTGATAATTCACGATGGGTAAATAAGCTAAACTATGACCTGCCGATAATTACGCCTGAGCTTGCTGCCTCAAGACTGCTTGAAATAACTTCAAAAAATCATCTGACGGTTTTTGAGTATTTCTTTACAGACCATATCGGGCACGGCCGGAATGTCGATACGTTTGAAGAAATACTCGGCATACTCGATAAATTCTTATTTTTTATCTTAAAGAATATTAATCAGGATGTTTCACTTGTAATTTGTTCGGACCATGGGAATCTTGAGGATATTTCAGTAAAAACTCATACTCTTAATCCTGCTCTTACCATTACTGCCGGCAAAGATGCACAAAAGCTGATGAGTAAAATAAAATATCTTTCAGACATTAAGCCCGCAATAATGGGAAGATATCAATGAAAGATTACCCGCTTATAAAAATTACAATATTTTTTATAATCGGGATAATCTGCCGGCATATTTTTCCTGTCAGCCTGCTGTACCTTGCCGGTATTTTTATTTTATTATTTCTTCTTCAGTTACTTCTCATCATCAGATTCCATAAGAATTTTTCATCATTACTTATAATCCTCTCCTCCTTTCTTTGCGGGGCAGTTTCCTTCCTGATTGCTTCGGATAATATTCTAAAGTATCCATTTGCTCAGGCAAAGTTAAAAGATGTAAAGCTGTCAGGCACGATTGAAAATATTGAACTGATTAAAGAACATGAATTTCGTTTTATGGTTCTGACCGATACTATTTATTACAATAATAAATCCGCACCTGAAATTATGACGATACTTTGCAAAATGAGATATAACTCCCGGACTTCTCTTGATTCGGTTTATAATAATTTAGCCATTGGAAATAGAATACTGCTTAGCGGAGTATTATCCAAAGCGCGTGGCATAAGAAATCCGGGAGAGTTTGATTATCAGCAGTATCTTGAGCGGCAGGGAATCAGCGCTGTCTTTTCCTGCAATGATCTAAAATCCTTGAAAATAATTTCATACGACAAAAAATATTTCAGTAACGCAATTCTTTTAATCAGAAAATCAATCGATCAAAGCATAAGAGAATTGCACAGTTCTAAGACTGCGGCGCTGCTAAGAGGACTCCTTCTGGCAGATCGCGGCGAAATAAGTGATGATGTGCAGACTGATTTTATAAATACCGGCGTGGTTCATATACTTGCCGTTTCGGGGTCAAACGTTCTGCTGATAATTTTGGTTTGTCTTATAATATTTGGCAGAACGGGAATTCATCTTAGAACTTTGCTTTCTATTGCAGCCGTAATCATATTTCTGCTTATTACCGGATTTACCGCTTCTGTCGGCAGGGCTGTAATTATGGTCGTGGCAATGCTTATTGCCCGGTTATCCAACCGGAGCGTTAATATATTTAATCTGCTTGCATTATCAGCTTTAATTATTCTGCTGAATAATCCTCTTCAGTTATTTGATCCTGGATTTCAGTTGTCATATTCTGCTGTAATTTCAATTGCAACACTCGGAGCAGCTTTGAGAAAAGAAATTCATAATCAAATGGAAGAATTCCCCGGGATAATAAAGCTTATTGTCTTATATATGTCTGTAACTTTAGCTGCTCAGGCAGGCGTTTTACCTTTTACACTTTATTATTTCGGCAAACTTTCGCTGATTTCACCTCTGGCTAATTTATTAATCATTCCAATTATCGGGATAATTTCAGCGAGCGGAATATTCGCAGTTCTGCTGAACCCGGTATGGCACTGGGGAGCATTAGTATATGCTGAAGCCAATAATCTTATGACGGATATTGTTTATTCTATAACTCATCGGCTGGGCAGTATGAGTTATTCTTTTCTTAGCATAAGTCAGTTTTCCATATATGATTCTGTTATCTTTTATTTATCCTGTCTGTTCCTTTTTTATTCGTATAAAATTATGCAGGGACGAATAAAAAAAATAATTCTGACGGCGTTAACAATTATAACATCTCTTTTGTTATTCCAGGCAGACAATAAAAAATTGACTGAGGATAATAAACTATCAGTAATGGCAATCGATGTCGGACAAGGCGATGCTACTCTAATAAAATTCCCGAATGGCAAAACGGCATTAATTGATGCCGGACTGACAAACTACTATTTCGATAACGGAGAGAAAGTAATCTTTCCGTTATTAACCCGGCTTGGAATAGATAAAATTGATTTCGGCTTAATTACTCATATCGATACTGACCATTACGGCGGATTCGTTTATTTAATTAAACAGGGTATAGTTGGGAAAATCTATAAACCGGCTCTGGATTCGTCATTCATAAAGGATGTAAAACTTGAAAATTTCCTGAAAGCGGAGAAAGTCCCTTTTGAGTATTATAAAAGAAAGGAGCTTAGCATTGGCGGTGCACGATTATATTTCCTGAACGACTCCGCCGGCAGGCAATTTAATATGAACGACAGAAGTGGCATTATAAAGATTCAGTATGGTATTACTTCATTTATCTTTACGGGAGATGCCGGGCATGAAAGGGAAAAGATACTTATTAGCCGGTTTGGAACGTTCTTAAAATCCGATATGCTGAAGCTTGGACATCATGGAAGTAAGAACAGTTCTTCTTTCGAATTTCTGCAGACTGTCCGTCCGGCTTACGGACTTATCAGCGCGGGAGTCCAAAACAGGTACGGGCATCCGTCAGAAACAGTATTACAACGCCTGAAATATCTTAACACGACAATATTGAGAACCGACCTTTCCGGCGCAGTTCTCCTGACAAGTGATGGTTACAGCGTGAAGGTAGTTATGCTTACTGCCGGGATGAATTAACCTTTTCAGATTACGCCATAAAGGCTTTCATCCCGGCTTCGCCTATCCGGATGCCAGGCTGTTCCCTCTGAAGAATGTCTGCAATGCCTCTCTTTCTTTCGGATTTTTTTTACTTATCCTGTGTAATAAATCATTTACACAAAAATTTTTATACTCTCTCTGTTTCAGTCCCGAAAATTCGAACAATTTCGTTAAAAGCCAGGCGGCCGCTTAAGATTGCGCTTTCAATTGTTGCCGGCAGACCGGTATTTGTCCAGTCGCCGGAGACAACAAGGTTTGTAATGTTAAGATTAATACCCGCCCGGCGGCCAGGCGAATCAATATCCGGAACAAAAGTGGCTCGTTTCTCCTTTATGACTATCGAATGATAAACATTTTCCTTCCTGAAAAAGCTGAAAAAGGCTTCAAGTTCAGCAAGCATCAGTCGGAGAATTTCCTCTTTGCTTTTCTGAATAAGTTTATCAGCGCTACTGATTACAATAGTTATATAACTGTCGTGGTTAAATACCCAGTGAACAGGTGAATCTATAAGTCCATAAAATTCTTCGGCAAAATTATTTTCTTTAAGCCATAGATGAGCTGAAAGTATGGGCGAAGTCCTCAGAGTATCATTTATGCTTGCAAAGCACGATTCTCTTTGCAAAATTTTATTTAAAGCGTAAAATGGAACAGCCGAAATAATAAAATCAAAATCATCGCGTGTACTGTTTTTGAGAACAATTTTCATTATTCTGTTATCCTGCGTTTCAAGAGAACTTACCGGCATTGACAAATGAACTTTCCCGCCATGCTTTATTATAAAATCCAGGGCATTTTCACAAAACAGTTCACTTAAACCGGTCTTCGGAATAATTATAGCAGCCGCTTTATTGCCGGTTAAGAAAATAGTCTTAAGCATTGAGATAAATATTTCAGCCGAAGCAATATTGATTTCGGTGTTTAAAGCTCCGGCAACAAGTATCTCCCAAAAAGATTTAATGGTTTTATCTGACTGTCTTTCTTTTTTAAGCCATTGGAAAACTGTAAGATTTGATGATAAGCCGGGTTTGATAAAAAACAGTCTGGAGAAAACTTTCAGAATCTCTAATCTTTCCTTCCAGTCAAGCATCTTAAAACCAAGCAATCCAAGTAATAAGTTAACCGGATAAAATCCTGATTTTGCTTCAAGCTTCAGCAATCCTTTCTCCCTGCTCAGGAAGTTTATCTTTAGATTTTTGTTGACTGATATTCTGTTAAGCGACTGAGTAAGCTTAAGAAACCTAAGAGTTTCGGTATAACAGCCCATCATAATATGCTGACCGTTATCGATTATATCATTTGTAAGGCTGTCATGAAAAGAATAGGCGCGTCCGCCAAGTTTGGGAGCGGCTTCGAAAAGTTCAACCTGATAACCGGCTTCGGAAAGTAAAACAGCGGAAGAAAGTCCGGCAAGTCCTCCGCCAATAACAGCGATTTTCCCCATTAATAGACCAGACTATACTTTGCCCAGACCCCAATAGCAATACCAGCCTTTTCAAGCTTTGTAACACGAATATTATTCTCATATACATTATACTTTTTCACTTCGATTTTATAGAGCAGTTTGGAATAAATGTGCTGCATTGCGCGGGCAGCAAACATCGATGGTTTATCCTCAAGATCAAGTGCGCGATTTGCCTCGTTGAAATGTTTTTTTGCACGATCTGCTTCATACTTCATCAAATGAACAAAATTATTGTTGTATGTATTGTTAAAAATATCCGTCTCCGAGTAGTTAAACTTCTTAAGGTCTTCCATCGGAAGATAGATGCGCCCGTTGCAGGCATCAGTCTTAACGTCCCGCAGGATATTCGTCATCTGAAGAGCAAGCCCAAGATTAATGGCATAATCCTTAGCCGATTTATTTTTATAGCCAAATATCTCAATGCACATCAGTCCGACAGTAGAGGCTACACGATAGCAGTAGAGTCTTAGATCATCGTAGCTAAGGTAGCGTTTTGTCTGCAGGTCCATCTCCATTCCTTTGATAAGCTCAAAAAACGGATCAATAGGAATATTAAACTGGGAAATTATCTTAGCAAGTTTATTAAGAAGCTGGTACTCAGACTTACCAGCAAAGGATCGTTCGAATTCAATCCTCCAGCGGTGAAGCTTATCATATTTAATATCTTCGCTATCCAAAACATTATCAACAAGATCATCCGTCTGGCGGCAAAATGCATAGACGGTATTCATTGCATCGCGCTTTTGTTCCGGTAACAAACTGAAGGCGTAATAAAAGCTGCTTTTGCTTTTCTTTGCTATTTCCTGAGCTAAATCTTCCATAATTAAATATTTATATAAGAGATTTTATTAACAGACTTAGGTATTCTGTCTTACTAAGTTTTGGTCTGATGTTCAGCGTATTATAACTAGTTCTTTCAATTTTACTGAGAATTTTTTCTCCGCCCAGTATAGTGCATTTAATTTCATTCCTTAGCGGGAAAGGAAGTATCTTCAAAATATTCCGCCCGTTCCTGAAAAGTTCATAAGTTCTATCAATCTGAAATTTTAATAGCATCTGAAAATTAGCATTATTTCTTTTTAACTCAAAATCTTTATCAGTTACAGAAAATCTTTTGATTTCATCAAGCGGAATATAAACCCTTCCCTTTTCATAGTCCTGCGAAATATCCTGATAAAAATTTGTAAGCTGAAGCGCCGTACATACATTATCGGAATATTCCATTGTATCTTTATCCCGGATATTAAAAAGTTCAAGAATTATACGACCTACCGGATTAGCTGAATTACGACAGTAACCAAGCAGTTCAGGGAATGACTCATATCTCTTCTTTTGAATATCCTGCTTAAAGGCATTTAATAAATCAAAAAAATAGTCCGATGTTAATCTGTATTCATGAATTGTTTTAACAAGCGCTGTCCAGAAAGAGCCGGAGGCATGCCCGCAAAGCGCACGGGTTAATTCTTCTTCATATCTGCTGAGAATCGCAAGCCGGTCTTCATCAGGAATGATACCTTCATCGGCAATATCATCAGCCTGCCGGGCAAAACGGTAAACTACGGCTATATGTTTTCTGAGTCTGCGCGGAACAAGAAAGGAAACAACCGGAAAGTTTTCGTAATGAGAACCAGCAACCTGAATTGAGGCTTCGTATTCTTTTTCTACTTCTGTATTTATTAATTTCGACATTTAATTTTCAGAATTTTGCAATTATTAATAAATGGATAATAAATGTGATGAGAGAAATAATTACAGCCGATAGTAAACCATTTATTATCAGCTTTCTTTTCCCTTTCTTTAATCGCAGTCTTTATCATTTTATCTTTATAAAAACCCGGGATATACCCTCGTAAACCATATCTCAATCCTCGATGATATTAAGAAATATTTTACTAACTTTGTAAAATAATAAATCTGCGTGATATATTTTCGGAATTCTGATGTTTTGTTATATTTTTCGTTTTTTTATAAATTTAAGACATAGGATATTACTGCCATGGACTCAAACAAGTATCCGGACCTTACTCCCGATAAACTGACCGAGAACTCAACATTCTCACAGACAAAGTCTTTTTATGAAGATGGGAAACTTAAAAGCGAACGGTATTATACCGATGGAATGGCTATCCTTAAAGAAGTATTCTACAGCCCCGGCGGACAAATACGTGAGATAATAAATTATAAAAAAGACGGGAGCGAGGTAAGCAAGCAGGAATTTAACGATGATATATATAAAAGCGGACTCTCCCTGACTTATTATGAGGATGGGAAAGTCCAGAGCCAGAAATATTATGTCAACGGCAAGGTGCATTGGGAGGAAAAAATATTTAATCCGAATGGTCAGGTTATCGAAACTATTAATTACTATAAAGGAGGAAAAACCGGGGTTCACACAATTTATAGTGACAAGGGTACGAAATACTTCGAAATGAACTATAAGAATAATCAGCAGGAAGGTATTTCTAAATTTTATTATGATAACGGACAGTTAAAAGCTCAAATTAATTACTCCAACGGCTGCCGGCATGGAATATCTAAGTTCTTTTATAAAAATGGAGTCCTTCAGATTCAGGAAAATCTTAGAAATGACGAGCGGGACGGACTGACTACAACATTTTATGAGAACGGCGGAGTCAAGGAGGAGTGGAACTTTAAGGAAGGAGAGGTCCATGGGAAAAGTAAATTCTTTTATCGGTCAGGTGAGTTGTTTGGTGAAAAGAATTTTGAAAATGGGAAGGAGCAGGGACTTTCGAAATTATACTATCAAAATGGTCATACGAAGGAAGAAGTCGTCTATACTGAAGGTAAAAAGACAGGCTGTTCAAAATACTACGATGAAAATGGCGATTTACAAAAAGAAGTTATTTATGAAAATGATGAAGTTGCCAGGGAAATTGAAAATAATAAAGTTATTGAAATAAAAGAAATTGAAACCAGACCAATTGAACTTATAAGTACTTCCAAACGTAATACTAATTATGCCATTCTGACTGCGCTGATATTATTCTTCTTTTATGTATTATATTTTATAATCCTTTATCTCTACTGATTGAATTACGGCAGTCCTTACCGGTAATATTTATTATCTCTTCTTCTGTAAGTCGCATAACTTATTGCTGAAGTTATCCTCGTCCCCATTAAAGGAATATTCATTCTGTTTGAAGTTTCATTCATCTCAATTAATAGTTCATTCACTTTAAATAATATTTTGTTCAACTTGATAGAAGCTTCGCTCATCTCAAATAATGGTTCGTTCATCTCAATAGAAGCTTCGTTCATCTCAAATAATGGTTCGTTCGACTTGATAGAAGCTTCGTTCGACTCAAATAATGGTTCGTTCGACTTGATAGAAGCTTCGTTCGACTCAAATAATGGCTCGCTCGACTTGATAGAAGCTTCGTTCGACTCAAATAATGGTTCGTTCAACTTGATAGAAGCTTCGCTCAACTCAAATAATGGTTCGCTCGACTTGATAGAAGCTTCGTTCGACTCAAATAATGGTTCGTTCATCTCGATAGGAGCTTCGCTCAACTTGATAGAAGCATCGCTCGTCTCGCCAGAAGCCTCGTTTTTGTCTGTTGTTAAATAGAAAATGCTGTTTATTGCAGGAAATCAAATAATTAGTGATATCAGTTCAATAATATATGATACTCTTTCGTTCCTAATCATAATCTCATGTTATATAAAACTCATTTCAAACTTGTACGCCATCTCATACTATGACTCATGTGATTCTTATGATTTTATTGAAATTCATAGTCCTAAAGCAGAGTACCCCGGTTCCGAAGTAAAACGGGGTTGTATGTTATCGCTTAGGAAGCCGGAATGTTTCTGCCGGATACCGCGTTAAAGAGATGACAACTGAATTATTTAATATCATAACTGGTCGGTACAGATGATTATTGAACAAAATATTTCATTACCGCATCCGCGCAATTTTCGCCGTCTATTGCCGCTGAAACAATACCGCCTGCATAACCTGCGCCTTCGCCCGCCGGAAACAGTCCTTTTATTTCTAAATGCATAAGCGATTCTTTGTCGCGGGGAATACGAACCGGAGAACTTGTTCTGGTTTCAGCCGCCAGCAACTGGGCTTCTTCGGTATAATAGCCTTTCATTTTTTTGCCGAAAACTATAAGCGCAGCTATTAAACCTTGTACAATATTTTTGGGTAGTATTGAATGTAACGGCGAAGAAATAATACCAGGAATATATGAACTTTCAGGCAGGGTGGATGAGGTTATTCCATTAACAAAGTCAGTTACCCTTTGAGCAGGCGCACGCTGGGTTTTTCCGCCAGCTTCGAAAGCTGTCTTTTCTACTTCTTTCTGAAGTTCAAGTCCGGCAAGTGAACCTAAGCCACTATACTTTTTCCAGTCACTTTCTCCAATTGAAACTACAAAACCGGAGTTGGCAAATTTTGAATCGCGTCCGGAGACAGACATGCCATTTAAGACAAGTTCGCCCTGAGCAGTTGAGGCAGGAATAATAATACCGCCCGGACACATACAGAATGAGAAAACTCCCCTGTCTCTTATCTGGCAGACCAAATTATAGCTTGCAGCCGGAAGAAATTTCCCTCTCGGACCGTGATACTGAATCTCATCGATGATTGCCTGAGGATGCTCGATTCTTACTCCCATAGCATAGGGCTTTGCCTCAGTAAGAACACCTTTACGAAGGCAAAGCTGATAAATATCCCTGGCAGAATGACCGGTAGCAAGAATTACAGCATCACCGGAAAATTCAGTCTGATCGTTTACAATAACTCCTCTAATAACTTTATCCGTAATAATAAAATCAGTAAGGCGCGAGTTAAAGTGAATCTCACCGCCATTTGAAATAATCGTTTCCCGCATAGACTGAATTATCCTGGGCAGTTTGTTCGAACCGATATGCGGATGAGCATCAACCAGTATATCGGACACAGCACCATGCTGAACAAAAATAGAGAGAATACGTTTTATGTCTCCCCTTTTTGTAGATCTCGTATAGAGCTTGCCATCGCTGTAAGCACCCGCGCCACCTTCGCCGAAACAGTAATTTGAATCGGGATTTACCTGATGAAACTGCTGAATTAATTTTAAGTCGCGTCTGCGTTGCTGTACATCTTTGCCACGCTCAATTATTACGGGCTTTATCCCGTTCTCAATTAACTTAAGCGCAGCATACATTCCGGCAGGACCGCAGCCAATGATTAAAACTTTTCGGGAAGACTTAACAGGCCTATAATGTATTACAGGATGAATTTCTAAAGGCATCTCATTAAGATAAACTTCAACCAGAAGTTTAAAATGAGGTTTACTGCCACGTGCATCAATTGAGCGGCGTAATTCTATAACAGCTTTTACTTCTTCCCGATTAAGTTTTAGCTGCCTGGAAGCAACTTGTATAATATAATCACGATCCTGGATTTTATCCGGCTGAAGGACCAGTTCAATTTGTTTTTTCATTCGTGGCAGTCTGCATAAACAAACAAGCCGTTATGAATAATCAAAATATTCATAACGGCCTGAAGAAAGGATTAGAATAATATTTATCAACTGTTCATGTTAGTTATAAATTCTTTGTTATTTTTTGTGCCGCGGATTTTATCAAGCATAAATTCCATAGCTTCAATAGAATCAAAGTCACTAAGGATTTTTCTAAGAATCCAAACCTTATTAAGTTCGTCCTCTTTAAGAAGAAGCTCCTCTTTTCTGGTGCCTGATTTGTTAACATCAATAGCAGGGAAGATTCTTCTGTCACTAAGATCCCGGCTAAGAACAAGCTCCATATTACCCGTACCTTTGAATTCTTCAAAAATTACTTCATCCATTCTGCTACCGGTATCAATAAGAGCAGTAGCAATAATTGTCAGGCTACCGCCATCTTCGGTATTTCTTGCAGAACCAAAAAAACGTTTTGGCTTATGAAGAGCATTTGCATCAACGCCACCGGATAAAATCTTTCCTGAATGGGGGGCGACTGTATTGTGTGCTCTTGCAAGACGCGTAATACTGTCAAGCAGGATAACCACATCAACCTTAGCTTCAACCATTCTTTTAGCTTTTTCAATAACCATATTAGCAACCTGAACGTGGCGTTCAGCAGGTTCATCAAAAGTAGAGCTGACAACTTCAGCCTGAACCGAACGCTGCATATCAGTTACTTCTTCAGGGCGTTCATCAATCAGAAGCATAATGAGCTTAACTTCCGGATGATTACGAGAAATTGAATTCGCAAGCTTTTGAAGCAGAATTGTTTTGCCACTTTTAGGTGGCGAAACTATAAGACCTCTCTGACCTTTACCGATTGGAGACAGCAGGTCAACTATTCTCATCGAATGTTCGCCTGGAGCGGATTCAAGCATAAGCCTTTTAGTTGGATATAACGGCGTAAGATTATCAAATAAAGTTCGTTCTCTGATTGTATCGGGATCCTGTCCGTTAACTGCTTCAACCCTGAGAAGAGCAAAAAATCGCTCGCCTTCTTTCGGAGGCCTGACCTGTCCGCTAACATGGTCGCCTGTTCTAAGACTAAAACGCTTAATTTGAGAAGGTGAGACATATATGTCATCCGGGGAAGGCAGATAATTATAATCTGCCGATCTTAGAAAACCGTAGCCATCAACAAGAACTTCGAGAACACCTTTTGAAAAAGTAAGTCCGTCTTTAGCGCTCTGCGCTTCAAGAACCTTAAAGATAAGTTCTTGTTTTCTAAGATCGCTGTAACCTACTATCCCGAGATCTTTAGCTATTTTATTTAGATCAACAATCTTTTTAGATTGAAGTTCAGAAATATCCATTGGCATATTTCAAATCCTACATTAGATTAATACAATTTGGTAAATGTGAGTTATTGTCCATAACCCGATCAGATGAATCGGGGTTATTGTTCGAGTACTCTGTTTTTTTTGAATGTTTAGAAAGGAACAAGAGGAACTATGGTAAAGTTAGGCTTATTATGAAAAAATGTCAAGTGTTTTTTTGGGTTAATAGCTTTTTTTTTATATCTCCGAGTACATACATGCTTCCAAGTACAACAAGACAGATGTTTTTATTGCCCTTGATGGTGCTCCTGATAAATACAGCCCCGTCTTTCTCTACGCTATATTTTATATTTAAGCTATCTGCAATAATACTCAGGTCTGCAATAGTTGCTGCACGGTCAATTTCAATTGATGTAAAGTGAATCTCATCAAAATATGGGGAAAGTATTTCAAGCATCTGGAATATAGCTTTATCTTTCATTACGCCGAAAAGTAAAATTCTCTTAGCATAATTAGATGCTTCATCTCTAAAGGCATTTAGAAAATTATTCACTCCTTCGAAATTATGGGCAGAGTCAAAAATAACGCGCGGGCTGGTTAAGAATATTTCATACCTGCCCTGAATGCCTGAATTTTCCACTACTTTATCTATACCGTTTTGAACCACAGTACTATTAGTTAAATTAATTGTCTCAGATAAAGTCAGAATCGCGAGTGCGGCATTATAACGCTGGTAAATACCTTTTAAGGGAGTTTCAACATTTTTATATGTAAGATTGCCGGAATAAAAATTTACTGCATTTTCTTCAAGATAAATATAATCGGTAACCTTATAAGTTATGCTACCCATGGTTTCAGCAATGTCAGACAGAACTTTTTTTGCCTTAAATGGCATACGTCCGAGAAATACTTTCGACTTACTTTTAATAATTCCACCTTTTTCAGCTGAAATATCCCCAATAGTTTCACCAAGAATTTCTGTATGTTCAAAACTTATTGAAGTAATAACCGAAGCAACAGGAGTAATAATATTAGTTGCATCAAGTCTGCCGCCAAGTCCTGTTTCAATTACCGCATAATCGACTTTCTCATCGGCGAAATATTGAAAGGCAAGCGCTGTTGTTACTTCAAAAAAAGTTGATTTCTGCTCTGAAATGAATCTGTCAATCTTCCCGATAAAGTTTATTACATAATTGTCGGGTATCTCTTCCCTATTAATACGTATGCGCTCGTTATACCTGATGAAATGAGGCGATGTATATAAACCTGTCTTGTAACCGTTTTCCATAAGGATACTTGCCATAAACGAGGCAGTACTCCCCTTCCCATTTGATCCGGCAATATGAAAACATTTTAATGATTCATGCGGATTACCTAAATATGCCATTAATGACCTGATATTATCAAGTCCAAGCTTCATTCCCATTTTCTGAAGCGAGTACAATCTATTTATTGCTGAATTAAAATCCATTTGCTGTTTTTTTGTCGCCTTTTAACTTTTTATATTAAATCTGATATGAGGCAGTTATATCTTTTAAATTAGTGATTGCCATTTTAACACAATAATCGGATAATCCCTGGATAATTTTAATGCCGGCATTTGGATCAATGAAATTAACCGTTCCAAGCTGAATAGCACTAGCGCCGGCTATCATAAATTCAACCGCGTCCTGCCAGCATGTAATGCCTCCGATACCAATTATCGGTATGTCAACATTGCGGCTTATCTCAAGAACCTTTGCCAGAGCAACCGGTTTTATTGCCGGACCGGAAAGCCCTCCGGTTACATTAAATAATTTTGGTTTCCTGGTGTAAATATTAAATGATGTCCCAACCAGTGTATTAACTGCAGATACTGCATCACCACCTTCCTGCCTGACTACTTTAGCATAACTTGCAATATCATAAACATTTGGTGAGAGTTTAATAATGACTGGTTTTGTAGAGGCGGCTTTAGTAAGTTCGGTAATCCTGCCAATGCTCTTTAAGTCATGCCCAAATATCAGCCCGCCTTCCTTTACATTCGGACATGATATATTTATTTCAAAAGCCTTTATAGTCTCTTCATTAGTAAGAATTCTAACGCACTCAACATATTCCTCTATCGAGCTTGCTGCGATATTACAGATAATTGCTGAATCAATCTGACTAAGAAAAGGAATTTTTTCTCTTACAAACTCTTCAACACCAACATTAGCCAGTCCTATGGCATTCAGCATACCTGAAGCTGTTTCAATTATCCTCTGAGGCGGATTCCCCCGGCGTGGTTTAAGGCTTAATGACTTGGTAACTATCGCGCCAAGCCTGCTTAAATCAGTAAGATTTGAGATTTCATTGCCGTAACCAACTGTACCTGAGGCAAGAATTACCGGATTCTTTAATTTAAGAGACCCGACTGAAACTGATAAATCAATATTCATATTACTACCTTCTTTACATCGAAGACAGGACCATCTTTACAGACAAGATAGTAGCCGTCTTTATCAATAGCTTCTATGGGACAACCCTGGCAGATACCAAAGCCACAAGCCATTGCACATTCGGTTGAAATTTCACATTCAAAATTATTGCTGAGTGCAAATTCTTTTAGCGATCTTAACATCACCGTAGGACCGCAGCCAAAAAGTTTTATCTTTGATGAAGTAAGCTGATGAATATTTTCCTGAAGAAGCTCGATTACATTTCCCTTAAAGCCAAGAGAGCCGTCATCGGTTGAAACAATTATATTTTTCAGGTTATAAGTAATTACATCCTTTGCCGAACGTCCGCCGACAAATGAAAATATTTTTTTATCAGAGGGAATTTGTCTTGTAACAAATGGGAAAGGTGCAGAACCAAGCCCGCCGGCAACAAATACCGCAGTTTCATAATCACATTCCACATTGAAACCATTTCCGAGGGGACCTAATACATCAAGAGTCTCACCTGTTTTCCTGTGCGCTAAAAGCTTTGTGCCTTCGCCCTGTACTTTGAACATGAAGTATAAGTATTCACCCTCAACATCGCAGATGCTGAATGGTCTTCTTAGCAAGGGAAATATTGATTCAGATACTTTAATATTACAGAATTGTCCAGGCTTGGCTTTTAAGGCTGTTTCGGGTGAGTGGATTTTTATCAGAAATGTGGAATTTCCAAGTTCAATTATCTGCGTGATAATTGCATTTGTTATAAGCAAAGTAATTTCCTCTCGTATTATTTATTATAATTGTCTCTATCTGCCGTAATGAATTCAACTCCCTGTCACGGTTATAACATTTACCGGATTATAAATACTCAGTCAGCTTTTTCATCTTCAGGTAATCGACTACATTTTTAACTTCCTGCACTTTATCTCTTCTGCAAATTAAAAGAGCATCGTTAGTATTGATTACAATTAAGTTATCAACCCCTACTACCGCGGTAAACTTCTTTGGTGAGTAGATATAAGAATCATTTGTATTCTGACAGTAAGCCTTGCCAAGCACAGCATTTCCATCAGCATCTTTATCTGATAACTGATAAACTTCTTCCCAGCTTCCAACATCGCTCCAGCTAAAACTCCCCTTCTTTAGGTAAACTATAGAAGACTTTTCCATAACACCATAATCAATCGATTTGCTTTTTAACTGACCATAAACATTACTTAAGACTTTATCAAAGTTCTGTGTGTTAAGACTCTTCTCTATCTGTTCAAGACCATCATAGAGTTCTGGCATAAGAGTCTTTATCTCAGCAAGTATTGTATCGATTCTCCAAATAAACATACCGCTGTTCCACATAAAATCACCGCTTTCGATAAATCTTAAAGCGGTAGCATAATTTGGTTTTTCAGCAAATGTGAGCACTTTAAAGATATTATCCTTAACAGGCTGTTCATCTATCTGAATATAACCATACCCTGTTTCAGGACGCGAGGGGTTAATCCCAATCGTAACGAGTCCCCTGGATTGATAAGCAAACTCCGCCGCGCTTCTCAAGTCAGCCTGAAACTCTTCCTTTTCCTTAATAATATGATCAGCAGGAAGAGTAAGTATAACCGCATCCTTACTTTTCTGCCCGACAATAATTGCAGCAAGCCCGATAGCCGCGGCAGTATTCTTACCAAAAGGTTCATCTACTATATTTTCATCAGGAATATCAGGCAGTTGATTTCTAATTTCAGCTTTTTGAATCTTATTTGTAATTACATATATATTTTCTTTCGGTACCAGACCTTCTAATCTGTTTACAGTATCCTGAATCATTGAATTCTGACCAAATATCTTAAGCAACTGCTTTGGTTTTTTTCCTTTACTACGCGGCCAGAATCTGGAGCCTATGCCCCCGGCCATAATAACAGCAAATATTTCCACTTTATTCTCCTTTATTTAAGATTATCTATTCTATTGGCTAACTTTTCTGCTTTACTTAGATATCTGGTCAGGTCAACTTCCTTCCCTTTTACTGCCACAACAATTATAATTAGAATGGCTCTCATACCACCAATAAGTTCACTTGTTACAGATATAGAATCTGAATTTATCAAAGCCAGTGTTTTCGCAAATGTTATATGCTTCAATGCAATTACATCACAGTTTATCTGTTTGGACAAACTACTATTTGTTTCCATTATACCGATATACTTTTTTATCTCTTCTTTTGTAACTTTATTCCGAGCGAGATTTTTTAAGAATATATTAATTTCCTCTATCGGCTTTAGAATTTGTTCCTTATAATTATCAGATAAAACATTTTTCTCCGGTCCTTCATTTTGTACAATAGAAACTTCGATTTGTTCTTTTGCCTTATGCATTGCAACTATAAGTTCCTGAAATAACTTTGGACCAACTTTGTCAAGCAGAGTATTCATGTCCTTCAGTAGCAGATAACTATGTTCCTTAAACTTCTCAGTTACCTTAAAAAAATCCACTTTTGTTTTAGCAATATAATTATAAATTTCTCCAAGCCTGATAGCAAAAGTTGAGAACTCGGTAATCTTCTTCATATTTGCTATTTCAGATTCAAGGTCCTGTGCCTTAGAAATACTTTCTCTAATCAAAGCTACTACTTCGCTCTTCTCTGTACTTAGGCGTAAATGGCCTGCCGCCGTAGTAATACACTGATTAATATACTGGTGGATTAAGTCCATATTATTTCCGCTACATATATATACGTGGAACTCTTTTACTGATGCCACATGTAATTTCGTATGGAATTGTGTTCAACGCTCTGGACCAATCCCATGCATCTATCTTTAATTTATTTTTTTTGCCAAGAAGAATAACTTCATCATTTGCTTTCACCTTTAGTCCGGTTATATCAAACATTATTCTGTCCATACAAATCTGCCCGACCTGAGGACAAAGCTTTCCTTTAATAATCGCAAATATTTTATTTGAAAGCGCGCGAACATAGCCGTCTGCATATCCGACAGGCACGCTTGCTATTTCAGTTTTACCCTGAGCTATAAACCTTCTGCCGTAGCTGACGGACTGTCCCTTATCAATTAAATTTACATTGGTAACTTTAGTAACAACTGACATAACAGGTTTAAGCCTGACAGACTCAGAGGTTTCAAGCGATGGATAATAACCATAAAGCACTATTCCCGGACGCGTCATATCGAGATAAGTCTCAGGCATATCGAGTATTGCTCCGCTGTTTGAGGCATGAGCAAGTCCGTAATTTATTCTGTCTGATTTAAGCCGCTCAATTATATCATTAAATCGTGAAAGCTGAAGAAAAGCATAACTTTTATCAGATTCATCCGAAGTGGCAAAGTGAGTATAAATGCCATCAATAATAAATTCCCTGCTGTCATGAATCTTTTTAATGAAGTTATATGCCTCGTCAAAACGGACTCCAACGCGGCCCATGCCTGTATCAATTTTTACATGAACCTTAAGCTTCCCGCCTTTCGAGGGAATGCGCCTTAAATAGCCAAGGTGCGCTTCTTCAAAGACAGTCGGTATAATATCATACTCTTTAAAATACTCCGCTTCTTCATATCCTACCGGATCAAAAACAAGAACCGGCTGAGAAGCAACTTTAGATTTCCTTAATTCAACCGCTTCTTCAAGTATGGATACAGCATAATAATCGGGTTGCCTGCTACCTAATGAATTTAACGCTTCAACACATTTAATCATACCATGACCATAAGCATCCGCCTTAACAACAGCCATAATTCTGGAATTTTTAACTTTCTTTCTGATGTTCAGGTAATTGTATTTAAGATTGGAACAATTTATCCTGGCTAAAGTTGGTCGCATTTACAAATAGTTCTTTTTAATTTCGGAAAATATACCTTTAATTGAATTTAGAATCAAACTGGATATTGTATTAATTATAGAATATCTTATTTATATTATGTTTTTCAGGTATTTATCAAAAGTCAGCAACACCCTGGCAACGCCCGTCAAAGTAATTCTTTCCTTCATCCTGATTGTAACCGCTACCTGAAATATTTTATAAGTATGGCAGACCTGCTTTCATAAATTAATAAAATATAATAATAATTACCTCAAACCATTTGTACTAAGGATTCCGGAACGTAAACCAGGCTGTGTGTTATTAACCTGAGTCTTTGCAGATTTTTAAAGAGCTTCTCCGGAAAATCTTTGGCGGGAAAATGAAACGTTCTTTGCTGTGTTAATTTAGATAGAGAACGGTTTGGTAAAAAAACCGTAATAAAACAGAACACGGAAACAACTTAAAGGAAATTAAATCTTCTTAAATAAAACTCCGCGAAATAAGTTTTATTCCGCGTGCTTTGTCTTAAAGCCCTTCTGCATCCAGCCCTTTGCAAGTATAAGCCCGACCGGACTGATAACAGCAATAAGTCCATAGATAAACCACATAAATTCGGTGTGCATCTGTTCAGGCGGAACTCCCCTCGGACAGTATCGCGTTAAAAACCAGCCAGAGTAAAGTCCGGTTATCATCTTAGTAAGAAACCAGGGGAACTGACCAATTCCCATATATATGCCCGTCATTCCTTTAGGCGCAATTTCCGCTACCCATTGCAGGAATCGAGGCTGCCATACGGCTTCGCCGATTGTCATAATTATCAGAAAAGCAAACAAAGTGTAAATATTGGGGCCCAATGCAAGCAGAAATGTGGGTGAAGCCATGACAAACGTCCCCAGAATCATCATTTTATATGTATTTCTTTCAGCCGTAAAAGCCGCAACCATGGGCGTAAGTATAAAGATAAGTATCGGATTGAAATTGCTGAAAAACTCAAAGTTATCGCTGACAAAGCCGGAGAATGCGCGGCTTGTGTATTGCGGAATTGTAAGCCAGTTATGGGCAAATAACGTCTGTACAGGAATTAAAATGAATATAAAATAGAGAAAGCGTTTATCCCTGAGCGGGAAATGCTTTATGTAAAAACGAAGTTTTTCCTTTCCTGTTAAATTATCGAAATCATCTTTCTCTTCTATTGTATCTTTAATACCGCCTGTAGCTTTTGCAATCGCTTCAGCTTCAGCCATCGACTTCTTTGTAATAAAAAATGCCACTACGCCCATACCGGCAATCGTCAGTACTGAATAAACATAAAACACTCCAGGTATGCCAAAGGCTTTTCTTAATGGAGGCGAGATGATACCAGGCAAAAATCCTCCAAGGTTCATAAGCGCATAAAGCATTGCGTAGCCCATTGCTGCAGTTTTCTCATTTGTCCAGAGCTTTACGGCAGCATAAGAAGCCGGCTGGTAAACGCCATAACCAATTACAATACCCAGAATACCAAGCATCGCCATAATATGGGATGAACTCCCCATTCCTTTAGTTCCCATTGCGCCCGGCGCAGCCGCGAGCAGAATACGGCCTGCGAGCATAAAGACAAGCGAATAAAGTATGGCACGCCTTGCGCCTATCCAGTCAACAGTAGCACCTATAAAGAGCATACTAAGCGTAATTCCGGCAGTAAGAATACTTACCATTATGCCCGCATTTATGTCATTCAAGCCGATATAATCATTAAAATAAATCGCAAGCAACGTAACAACACCAAAATAGGTCAGACCTTCGAGAACATAAGAAATATTTAATCCTGCCAAAGCCTTGGAAGTGTGAAGCAGATCCTTAAAAGGCTGAACAATCTCTTTCGAAATACTTTGATAGATATTTTCTTTCTGAGCGGTCTTTTGCCCTTCTGAATCTGCCATAAAGAAATCTCTGGTTTGGGTTTTATATAATACGTTCGCCTTAGCGGAGCGGTTTTAGTTCTTCGCTATCGGAATTTTGGTTGTAAAGCTAAATAACATTCACTTCCGTTTCAAGCTCAATCCGGAATCTGTCTTTTACGGATAATTTAATCTGGTCAGCCAGTCCAAGCAAATCGCTTCCGGATGCTCCGCCATAATTTACGAGAACAAGAGCCTGCTTTTCATAGCAGCCCGCCCTGCCGATTCTCTTCCCTTTCCATCCACATTTTTGAATCAGCCAGCCCGCAGGAATTTTTACTGTGTCATTATCTTTCTCAAAACCCGGCACTTCATTATACATTGTAGATAAAAACCAGTAATGCTCGGAAGTAATCTCCGGATTCTTAAAGAAACTGCCCGCATTGCCCAGCACGGACGGGTCAGGCAGCCTGCTCTGCCTTATCCTTTTGACTGCTTTGCTGATATCCTTAATAGTAACTGAGGCAGAACTGGTATTTAAAAATTCGTTTTTAAGCACATCATACTTTAGATTAACTAAAGGATTTTTGCTTAGCCTGTAAGTTACCGAGGCAATAACAAACTTATCCTTAAGCTCCCGTTTAAAGATGCTGTCGCGATAACCGAAGCGGCATTCATCCTTAAAAAAAGTCTTTAGACTGCCATCGCCGGTATTAAATCCCTCGAGTTTATAGAATACATCCTTAATCTCAACTCCATAAGCTCCAATATTCTGGATTGGCGAAGCTCCTGCAGACCCGGGTATAAAAGTCAGGTTTTCTATGCCGCCATAATTTTTCTCAACGGTGAAATTAACAAGATCATCCCAGACAACCCCGGCCCCTGCCTGAACCAAAACATACTCCTCAGTTTCCTCAATGACTTCAATTCCATTTATTTTGTTTCTGATAATAAGTCCGTTGAAATCTCCGGTAAAGAGAACATTACTGCCACCGCCCAGAATAAGTTTGGGAATATCTCCATACTCTTTAAATAACAGAATAAGTTCATCAACAGTATATGCTTCCGCGAAAAGCCTAGCATTAACATCTATTCCGAATGTATTAAACTCTTTTATATTAAAATTCTTTCTTACGTTCATACGCGCTCAGGCAAATTTGAAAGCACAAAAATACACATTTTACACTATTTCCATTCATTAGAGATAGTATTTATTTATCCTGCCGGTTATACTGCCGGAATAAATTAATTTTCTTAAAATTTGGCATGAACATATCGGGACGCGTTCATGCCAATGAATCGGGATAGTAAATGTAAGAATGGTCGTTAGTATAGAACTACTGATTTTTTTCTATTTTAGCCCAGCTGTCGCGTAGTGTGGCGGTACGATTAAATACTGGCTTACCAGCCTCCGAGTCAGCATCAACACAAAAATAGCCCTGTCTTTCAAACTGATAACGTGTGCCTGCTTTCGCATCTTTTAACCCCAGTTCTACGAGCGCATCAGATAATATCTCCAGCGAGTCAGGATTAATATGACTTCTCCAGTCCTTGCCATTGCTGTCGTCAGATGGATTCTCTATATTAAATAAACGGTCATATAGTCTTACTTCAGCTGTAACAGCATACTTTGCGGAAACCCAGTGTATTGTTCCTTTTACTTTTCTGCCGCTGTTAATACTTCCGCTTTTTGTTTCAGGATCATAGACACAATGCAGTTCGATTATTTCTCCATTATCATCTTTTATCACGCTTACACATTTAATTATGTAGGCATAACGCAGTCTGACTTCATTGCCAGGCGAAAGTCTGAAAAACTTCTTTGGCGGATTCTCACGGAAGTCATCTCTCTCGATGAATATTTCTTTTGAAAAAGGAATTAGCCTTGTACCGGCGGAAGCATCTTCAGGATTATTAACTGCTTCCATTTCTTCGGTTAAATTATCAGAATAGTTGTCTATAACAATTTTAAGCGGATTTAAGACAGCCAGCGTTCTAAGCGCACGCTTATTTAAATCCTCGCGAATGCTGTGTTCCAGCAGAGCCGCATCAATTGTATTCTCGCGCTTTGCCACACCGACTTTTTCACAAAAATTTCTTATTGATTCAGGTGTGTACCCGCGCCTGCGAAGTCCTGAAATAGTAGGCATCCTTGGATCATCCCAGCCACGGACACAGTCTTCCCTGACAAGTTCCAGCAGTTTCCGCTTGCTCATTACCGTGTAACTGACATTAAGTCTTGCAAATTCAATCTGCTGAGGATGCCATTGAGTTTTAAGTTCATTCAAAAACCAGTCATATAATGGGCGGTGGGCCTCAAATTCCAGAGTGCAGATTGAATGTGTAATCCCTTCGATGACATCGCTTAAACCGTGAGCAAAATCGTACATTGGATAAATACACCATTTATCGCCTGTGCGATGGTGAACTGCTCTTAAAATCCTGTAGATAACAGGATCGCGCATATTAAGATTTGGCGAAGCCATGTCAATCTTAGCCCTTAAAGTGCGTGTGCCATCGACAAACTCGCCAGCTTTCATACGTTCAAACAAATCGAGATTTTCTTCAATTGAGCGGTCGCGGTATGGGCTGTTTTTCCCTGATTCGGTTAACGTTCCCCTGTATTGCCTGACTTCATCTCCTGTTAAATCACAAACGTAGGCTTGTCCCTGCTTAATTAACTGAACAGCATACTGACATAGCTGTTCAAAATAGTCAGAGGCATAAAACATTCTTTCCTGCCAGTCAAAGCCAAGCCAGCGAACATCCTCAATAATTGAATCAACATACTCAACATCTTCCTTACTCGGATTAGTGTCATCGAATCTGAGATTGCACTGTCCGCCTTTATTCTCCAGCGCAATGCCGAAGTTAAGGCATATAGATTTTGCATGACCAATATGCAGATATCCGTTCGGCTCAGGGGGGAACCTTGTATGAACTTTACCGGAATATTTATTGGTTTTAAGATCATCTGCGATGATCGTTCTGATAAAATCGACAGATGCGGTATTTGAGTTACCAATGGTTTTATCAGTCTGACTTTCGTTTAACATACCATTATTTAAGTTCTCGTTATTGTTTTCCATAAACTTACTCTTATAAAATTTCTCCATTCCGCTATTCAAGGAAAAGAACGGGAGAATGAATGTACAAAATTATTAAATTCTAATATTTTCTATTGCTCTGTTAAGCCTCTTAATTGTCTCTTTCTTGCCGATGATATATAAAATATCAAATAAACCCGGACCGCCGCCCATACCTGATACTGCCAGCCTTACGGGATGAATCAACCGGGCGGCACCAGTACCATGCTCTTCGGCAGTTTTCTTTAGTATATTTTCATAATCTTCTTTCGATGGATTTTCGAGCTTGTCGTATTCAGACACAAGTTTTTTTAGCAGAGTGGCTGAATCTTCCTTCCATCTCTTTTTTACTGTTTCCTCTTCATATTCCAAAGGAGCTTCAAAGAAATATGGACTTTTTTCGATATAATCTTTCACGAAAGAGACTCGTTCTTTCATAGCTTCAATAACCTTAAGCAGGTAATCTTCGTCAAAGAGAAAGTCTTTGTACCTGGATTGAGCCAGCTCCTCTTTGAGCATAGGAAGTAATTCTGCATCAGGCTTCTTTCTTAAATGTTCCGCATTAAGAGAGTTTAGTTTTCCCAGACTAAATATTGCACCTGATTTATTAACTTTTTCCAGAGAGAAACTTTCAATCATTTCATTTAAGTAATAGAATTCTTTATCATCTCCCGCGTTCCAGCCTAAGAGTACAACAAAGTTAAGCAATGCCTCTTTAAGGTAACCTTTCGCGCGGTAATCTTCAACGGACACATCTCCCTGCCGCTTGCTAAGCTTTGAACGATCAGCATTTAGAAGCAACGGAAGATGAGAAAATACGGGTCTTTCCCAGCCTAAGGCATCATACAAAATAACATGTTTTGGAGCAGATGAGAGCCATTCTTCACCACGAATCACATGAGTAATCTTCATTAAATGGTCATCAACAACATTAGCGAGGTGATAGGTCGGGTACTGATCACTCTTTATTAAAATCTGGTCGTCAATCACACTGCTGTCAAACTCAACTGCGCCGCGGACAATATCATCAAATACAACTTTTATATTTGGCTCGACATTCATTCTGATAACGCGCGGTTCATTGTTTTCAAGCTTCTGTTTTATCTCGTTTTCTGATAAATGTAAACAGTGTTTATCATATTTCGACTGAAACCCCTGCTTCTGCTGTTCATCTCTTATCTGTGTAAGCCGTTCGGCTGAACAGAAGCAATAGTACGCTTTTTTCTTTTCGATTAGTTCATCAGCATATTTCTTATAAATATCAAGCCGTTCAGACTGCATATATGGTCCAAACTCCCCGCCTTTTGACGGACCTTCATCAAATTCGAGTCCTGCCCAGCGAAGTGCCTGAATTAAATTTTCAACTGCTCCTTCCACATAGCGGTTTCTGTCGGTATCTTCAATCCTTAATATAAAACTGCCGTTATTATTTTTTGCAAAAAGGTAATTGTACAAAGCTGTTCTAAGTCCGCCCACATGCAGATAACCAGTCGGACTTGGCGCGAATCGTACTCTTGGAAATTCAGAAATCATTAAGCCTCTGTGAAAATAATAAATAGCCGTCAGCCATTTGATTTATAAAAATAAAATTGAGTTTTCGATGGAAACGGGTCTAAAACATTAGTGGTTACACATGATTTAGAAAATCGAATGCTGAAAAGCCCGCCCGCCTGTATAGCAGACTAAAAGCTTATTTTAATCATTCTGTTTGGTATAATATTTAACCTTTTCGATAAATTCCTTGCTGTCAATAGGCTTGGGAATATAATCAGTAGCTCCGGCTTCAAGACATTTTTCCCTGTCGCCCTTCATTGCAAAAGCAGTAAGCGCGATTATAGGAGTATCTTTATAGCCAGGCAACAACCTGATTTTCTCGGTTGATTCAAAGCCGTTCATTACAGGCATCTGCATATCCATGAGGATAAGATCAAAATGTTGTTTTTTGGCATTTTCAAGGGCATCCTCGCCATTTTCAACGACAACAATATTTTCGAAAGCGTTCTTTTTAAGCAGTCTGGTTACAATTATCTGTGAATGCTTGTAATCCTCAGCCAAAAGTATTTTTATTACATTTTCCTTCCGGATTACATCTTCTGCCATTGCGGGAGCATCATAGCGGTTAATCATCTCGTTTATTGTCTGGGCCAGGTCTTCTATGTTTGTACTCTTTTTGTGGAGCAAGTCTTCAAACAAGCCATCGATTTTCTTTAAGTCCTCTTCATAGTTCTCTTTGCCGGTATAAATAATAATAGGCAGCCTGGCAAACCTGCTGTTGGACTTAATAAGTTTTATAAGTTCAAAGCCGTTAGGGTCAGGCATGTCAAGGTCAATTATTGCAAGATCAATATCCTTATGTTCTATTCTTTCCATTACTCTTGCAGAAACGTTTTCCGCAATCGCATTGTATCCGGCTGTTTCGATTGCTTCTTTAAGCAGGTTAAGAGTCGGGATATCGTCATCAACGCAGAGGATTATCGAATCCTTCTTCAGGCGGTAACTCTGCAATACTTCGACAAGAAATTTATACTTAATTGGCTTAACGAAATATTCAACCGCACCCATCATAAAAGCTTTTTGTTGTTCAGCTTCAATTGAACAGACAATTACCGGAGTATTTTTTGTATTTTTATGTTCATGAATATTTTTAAGCAGTTCAAGTCCGTTTGTATTTGGCAGAACAATATCCATTATGATTGCAAGGAATTTTTCCTTTTCAATTATGTTATAAGTCTGCCCGGCGGAATTAACGATTGTCGGATCATAACCCCATTTGTTAAGATAGTTACTAAGAAGCTTTGAAGTGGCATAATCATCCTCGATAACAAGTACTTTATTTTTTGCTCCGCTTGGAGCAGGAAGCTCAAGGATTTTCTTTTCAACTTCTGAAATAACTTCAGCTTCGAGTAAACAGTTAAAAACAGTACCTTTGCCAATCGTGCTTTCAACTGTAATATCGCCGCCAAGAAGGTTGATATACTTCTTTGAAAGCGTCAATCCGAGTCCGGTATTAAGATTATTCTTGGAATTATCAGTACTTACAAGAGCAAACGGGTCAAAGACTGTATTAAGCTTATCAGAAGATATTCCGTGCCCTGTGTCTGTAACTTTAATCTTAATAAGATTATTGCCGGAGAGCGAGGCTCTTATGATAATCCGGCCCTGCTCGGTCATTTTTATTGAAGAACTGACAATATTCTGCAGGATATATCGCAGGCGCTGGCCATCGACCAAAATCTTTTCAGGAAAATTTTTCTCAATATCGGTTACAATTTCAATTTTAGCCGGGTCGATTTTATCCTTAAAAATTCGTAATAATTCATCAAAAATGCTACGTATTTCAACCGGAGTGCGGGCTTCCCTGACCTTACCCGACTCAATTTTGGCGGTGTCAATAAGATCGTTGATAAGCAAAAGCAGACTGTGGGCATTATTCTTTATAATCGAGACATATTCAGATTGTGAAAAAGTTAAACTGTCTTCGGACAACAGGGAAGCAAAGCCGATAATACTATTAGCCGGAGTGCGCAGTTCCTGCGAAATGCCATTGAGAATATCAGATGTGGACTTATCCGAGACAACGATTTCTCCGCCTCGTGATACAATCCAGGTTTTTAAGAGTGAACCTATAGAATCAGCAACTGTTTTAAATGAGTCAATATCTGCCCTCAGGAAGGGAGTTTTCCTTGCTATTTTAATAAATGCCTGCTGTGTTTCGGCAATCTTAACTGTTATACAGGATTCATAAATAATAAATTCAGAAATCTGAAGTTCACACTCGGCATCTGAATGGAAATGGTTAACCGGATCTTTTTCCTTCAATAGTTTGCATCTTGAGCAGCTGAATGTGCCGCCTTTTATAAAATTTTTCTTCGCGGAAGTTGATTTCCCTATGACGATTAAATTATTATTATCAGTAACTTTGAATAAAACCATAGCCTGAAAATCAAACTCATTGACAATATAATCACAAATCTCATCCGGAAAATGCTCCTGTGCTTTTTGAGCAAGGGAAGCCAGGCAGTTATATCTTTCCAGGAATTCAATCTTAAAACTTTGCATCTAATCCTAACCCGCTTATTTTAATAATTTCATTATTTATCATTTATTTAAAAGATTATTTAGCGCAAAAATAAACAAATTACAGACAAACTATCTAATTTTTGCTGTGTTTATTGATTTTAAAAAAGGTTTTTTGATATAGAATTTAGTTTTTTAATCCTTTTTAAAAAAGACAGACAATGATTTACAGCGGGACTGACACCATTCTTACATTTAGTGAGATAATATTAAAGATTTTCTTTATATTTATCCTCAAAATTTAATTCTGTTAGAAAATAGTGTTTTCGCATGAAAACAACGGAGAAAATAAATGGCAAATTTTATTGGCGCTTTTAATGTAATTCCATCGTTGCCTGCAAATCTTGAAAAACTGAGAGAACTTGCATATAACCTTCACTGGTCGTGGAATCAGGATTCGTTTGAACTGTTCAGGCGTATGGAAAGAGAACTTTGGGAATCGACAAATCATAACCCTGTTTTGATGCTTGGGCAAATGAGTCAGGACAGACTTAACGAAATCTCAAACGATGATGGTTTTATGGCCCACATGAACAGAGCACATGAAGAACTGAAAACTTATCTTTCACAGGTAACCTGGTGTCAGAAGAATTATAATAATACCAATAAACAAATTATTGCATATTTTTCGGCTGAGTTTGCGCTTACTGAAAGTCTGCAAATTTATTCAGGTGGACTGGGTATTCTTGCCGGTGATCATCTGAAATCTTCAAGTGAGCTTGGTTTGCCGCTTATCGGTATCGGATTGCTTTATAAAGAAGGCTACTTCCAGCAGTATCTGACATCGGACGGTTATCAGCAGGAACGTTATGATCTGAATGATTTTTATACTCTGCCAATGGCGCTCATTCAGGATGAAAAGAAAATGCCTGTAAAAATAGGTCTGAACTTCCCGGGCAGGACGGTATTCTTTCAAATCTGGCGTATCGATGTCGGCAGGATTCCGCTTTACTTAATGGATACTAATCTTGCCGAAAACAGTGAAGATGACAGAAAGATTACCCGCACACTTTATGGCGGGAACAATGAAACACGTATTCAGCAGGAAATGATTCTTGGCATCGGCGGCTTAAGGACACTTCATACGCTTGGATTTAAGCCCCAGGTCTGCCACATGAATGAGGGGCATTCGGCATTTTTATCGCTGGAAAAAATCAGATATTTAATGAACAGCGAAAACCTGAGCTTTGATGAAGCAAAAGAACTTGGATATTATTCAAATATATTTACAACGCATACGCCGGTAGCCGCGGGAATTGATGTATTCCCGAATGACTTGGTCGAGAAATATTTTGGCAGTTTTTATCGCTCTGAGCTAAAGATATCAGACAAGATATTCTACAATCTTGGGAAAATTGACAGAGATGCTCCCCCTGTTAATTTTAATATGGCTCACCTTGCAATGAATACTTCAGGTTATGTTAACGGTGTCAGCAGGCTTCATGGCGAAGTGTCTAAGAAAATGTGGGTTTCAGGCTTTAAGGGTGTGCCGTTTGACGAAATTCCAATTGACTATATTACTAATGGCGTCCATATGCGTAGCCATATTTCAACAGATATGGAAGATTTGCTTTACAGATATTTAGGCGAAAAATTTATTGACCGTCCTGAAGAGCAGACTATCTGGCAGAAAATTGACAAGATACCGGACGTTGAATTATGGCGTACACATGAAAGAAGAAGAGAAAAATTAGTTGCCTTTGCCCGCGACAGATTAAGAATGCAGACGCTCGCACGTGGCGGCTCGCAAATCGAAATATCCACGGCAAATGAAGTCCTCGATCCGGGAGCATTAACAATTGGATTCGCACGAAGATTTGCCACATACAAAAGAGCTAATCTGATATTTACGGATTTAGACCGGCTTGCAAAAATATTAAATAATCCGGAGCGACCTGTACAGATTATCATTGCCGGCAAAGCTCACCCAAAGGATGAAGAAGGGAAAAAGCTGATTCAGGACATAGTTCAGACAGCCAAAGAACCACAGTTCCGTAAAAAAATAGTGTTTCTTGAAAATTATGATATGAATGTTGCCCGCTATATGGTCGGAGGCTGTGATGTATGGCTCAACAATCCGAGACGTCCGCTTGAGGCAAGTGGCACTTCAGGCATGAAGATTATAGCCAACGGCGGTCTTAATTTCAGCGTGCTCGATGGATGGTGGGATGAAGGTTACGATTCCGAAGTCGGCTGGAAAATTGGTGGCGGAGAGGAATATCTCGATTTGGATTATCAGGATCAAATTGAATCACGCCAGCTTTATGATATGCTTGAAAGTGAAATTGCCATGTTGTTCTATAACCGTTCGGCTGATAAGCTACCACGATTCTGGATTTCCTATATGAAATCCTCAATGAAAAAACTTGGACCTGTTTTTAACACAAACAGGATGGTTGAACAGTATTTTACGAAGTTTTATAATCAGGCGATTGAGAACTGCAAGGCTCTGACAAGAAATAACAGCCAGCAGGTTAAAGCTCTTACCGAATGGAAGAAGAAGGTGCAAAACAACTGGAATCAGGTAAGGTTTTTAAATATCGGTTATGAAGGACTTTCGACAGATGTTAAGGTCGGAACAGAATTCGTAATCCGCGCAGAGGTTCAGCTTGGTCCCCTTTCGCCGGATGATGTTGAAGTCCAGATTTATTATGGCTCAGTTGACAAGCAGGATATCGCACATGCAAATACTTTTATTACTATGCAGTATGACAAGAATAATTCCAAGCATGGAGCATGTCTCTATAAAGGAGCTATTGTTTCGACAAACAGCGGACAGTTTGGTTTTACAGCCAGGATACTGCCGAAGCACCCTCTGCAGATTAGTCCATTTGATCTTGGTCTTATATGCTGGGCTTAATAATTGAAAAAGCGCAGACAGGTCTCGCCGTCATGGAACGAATGTCTGCAAAAAGGGTGTCCATTTGTAACGGCAGAAATCTCTGAGCCGTCAGAAGGCTAATATGGAAAAATGGTATCCCGCAAACTGGTCTGGTTTTAATTAAAATATTTGTTTCCGATAATTAATCAATGATATATCAACCTCGCACAGGATGCGAATTATATGACTAATTTTATTTTTACCTGATGGAAATTACTGGGTATCATGGGACTGACGAAAACTCGGTAAATAAAATTTCACGTAATGGGTTCATCCCGTCAGACAATAATAACTGGCTGGGACAGGGAATTTATTTCTTTGGGAACATAAAGGAACTAAATATTTCAGGGAAAAGCGAAGCTGTGGACTGGGCTGTTAAAGTTAGAAAATTCCGTTCGTTCGGTATATTTGAAGCTTTAATTATAAGCAACAATTATATTGATATTGCCAGAGACGAGGAACATAAACAGCTATATGAAGATATAAGAAGAGCGGCTCTTGCGAAACATGGTCAATTAGGAAAGTTACAAAAAGACTTCAAAGAAAGCCTGGTATTTACTAAATTAGAAAAAATCGGAACGGCAGATTTTATTATTGCGTTGACGGATGGGGCGAAGAACCCTCCATTCCTAAATTATGTAGTCCGCCGTCCTCAATTGCAAATATGTATAAAAAATAACAATTGTATTATTAAAAATTATCTGATAGATTGTGGAGAATCAAAATGAATCAGGGAACTGAAATACTAAAAAAAATACTGGAAGAGATGAAGTCAATTTCTACAGAAGAATATTTAGAATTACACGAAATTGCTTCCCAAAGAGAGCCTGTGGTTATATTAACTAATTATGATATTGAGAGATTTTGGGGTACCCCTTCCGGGGAGCTGAATAATAGCACTACGGCTAATTTTTTCATGGATGAGTCGTCCGGCTTACCTGATTACAAAAACTCATTACCATTTAGTTCTTCAAATAACGACATAACTGTTTTGGCAGCATAGCTATGGAAAAAAGCCAGTTTCTTTTTCTCGGATACCGTATATCCAGAATAGACTTTAACCTTACGGACGATTTTAACCCAAATCAGTTTGAAATAAAATTTGACGTAAATCATAAACAGAATTTCTTCACCGATAAACCCGGTCTGGTGGAAGTCGTTTTAGACATAACGGTAAAATCAACCGATGGCAGGCTGTCTTTCTTCCTGACCATTAAAGGCGGATTTCAGGCGGAAAGCTCTATATCCAAAGAATTACTTAGTAGTTTGGCGAAAATTAATGCTCCCGCAATCCTGTTCCCATTTGCACGTGCAATTATTACCAGCTACACCGCACAGGCAAATATCCCCGCTATTATATTGCCGGCAATTAACTTTGCAGCTCCCCCGGAAGCGTCTGATTTATTAGATTAATATGTTCTATATAAAT
>JBAXDX010000027.1:0-32097 GCA_037140715.1 Ignavibacteria bacterium | reverse complement strand
CGTTATGGGTTTTGCACAAGCCTCTGTGTGTTTTACACTCGGCGTTATGGGTTTTACACGAGCCTCTGTGTACTTTACACTTGCCATTGTGTGTTTTACACAAGCCTCTGTGTAAATAAAAAGACGGTTTTTGGCTAATAAATGGACTTCTTCTGTATTTACTCAAAAGACTTTGGATATAAACCGGGGATTCTTAACCATAATCTTAATCATAATCATACTCGCTTTCTTCTGAAGCGATTAAGATTAAGATTAAGATTAAGATTAAGAATGAAAGCGGGGGATGAATAATAGTTAAATATTATTTCAAAGACAGGGATTAACTTTGACTTTTCCTAAAGCTCTGTTTAGATTTACCCCGTCAAAAATTGCATAATTACCATTTGAAAAATTTTCAGAAACTGTTATATATTTTTGTGGTGTTTATTTATTTATCTCCGCAGTATTGGGGACAGGATAAATATAACACGGTAATTATAACTGATTTCTTTCAGATGAATTTCGATAATAAATATCCGTTTTCCGCTGTTTCAGTAATTCCAAATACTGAAATTATAACACTCAGGGGTCATATACTTTCGGGAGATGAATATTTGGTTTCATATACCGGCGGGTACTTTTCTCTTTCTGATTCAGTACATATACATGTATCAGATACAGTTTTTGTTACTTATCAGGCGTTTAAAGTTCCGCTTCAGAAGGAGTATAAGAGGCGTGTTATTGTTGTCAGATATGACGACAGGTTTTCCGATACTCTCAGAGTGATGCAGAATAAGACAGAAAGTTTTACGACGGATGCAATATTTGGTCATGATCTTCAAAAGAGCGGTTCTATTTCGCGTGGATTTACAATTGGGACTACCCGTAATTTTTCTCTGAACAGTGGTCTGCATCTTCAGCTTTCAGGCAGGCTTAGTGATGATGTTGAAATTGTTGTGGCTCTTACTGATGAAAATACTCCAATCCAGCCGGAAGGTAATACTGAACGTCTTGATGAGCTTGATAAGGTTTTTATTGAAGTGAAACATCCAAATGCGTCCGGCGTTTTCGGTGATTATGATTTTAAAGGGCAGCCTGGTGAATTTGGTTCAGTTGACCGGAAACTTCAGGGCTTAAAAGGTGAATTTAATTATGGAAGTTCAAAAGGTACAGTAGCTGTTGCCAGTTCCAAAGGGAAATTTAATAATAATCAGTTTGCAGGACTGGACGGCGTTCAGGGTCCGTATCATCTGAATGGCGTTAATAGTGAAAGGGATATTATAATTATTGCAGGGAGTGAGAAGGTTTATTTTAACGGCGAGGCAATGAAGCGCGGAGAGAGGAATGATTATACGATTGATTACTCAAATGCTGAAATAAGCTTTACACCTCAGAGATTAATTACTTCAGCAAGCCGTATTTCTGTTGATTTTGAATATACTGACCGCCGGTATTCGCGAAGTTTTTTCGGTATAGATTTTATGACTGGTCAGACAGGGGATAAATTTAAGGTTAAGTTTAATTATTTCAGGGAAGGGGATAACCAGGATTCTCCTGTTGATATTTCATTAAGCGATGAAGATAAAAAAATACTCGCTTTGGCGGGCAACGACAGGCTACTTGCTTCAAAAACCGGTATTGTGGTTGCTCTGCCTGATTCAGCCGGGCAAATTAAAGGCGTATATTCAAAAACAGATACTGTTATCAGCGAGCAGCCTTTCTCTTTTTATATTTATAATCCGGGCAGGGGGTTGTTTAATGTAAGTTTTAGTTATGTCGGTCAGGGTAAAGGGGATTATAATCGCGAAAGTCTGGGGAATTATCGGTTCACGGGTATTTCGCAAGGGTCTTATCTGCCTGTTATTTTTCTTCCGATGCCGGAACTTAAACAGACGGGAAATGTTTCAGTTGAGGTTCTGCCTTTCAAGGATGTAAGTCTGAATGTTGAATTTGCGGGAAGTATTTGGAATAAGAACAGATTCTCGGAAATCAGCGGGAAAGATAATTCCGGTATTGCAGGAAGTATTAGTCTTACGGTAATGCCGCAGCCGGTTAAGCTTGGTGATATTATAAATCTGGGCAGGGCAGGTGTGAGTTATAAAGACAGGTTTATTCAGGACAGGTTTACGGCACCCGACAGGATGAATGAAGTAGAATTTTCGAGGAATTACAATGTACTTTCGGGCGGGAGTCCGGTTAATGAGTGGCTCAGGGAGGTATCTATAACTCTTTTGCCAAATGATAAACTTATGGTAAACTCAATGTACGGATACCTGAAGCGGGGCGGGGATTTTGTGTCAAAAAGATTTGTCGGCGAAGTTAAACTTTTAGAAAAGGAGCATTATAATGCCGGTTATAAACTTGATTATGCAGGTACACGGGATATTGGTTATTCAGGTGGTTGGTACAGACATTCAGGTAATGTTTCGTATTCCTTTGGCAGGATAACGCCTGCGGTTAGTTTTCTTGCAGAGGATAAAAAAGATAAAATTAATATGACAGATTCGCTGATACCAGGCAGTCTTAGTTATTTTGAAGCATCTCCGGGTATTGAACTTTCAGACTGGAATAACCTTAATTTCCGTATGCAGTATTCATTTCGGGAAGATTCATTTCCGGTTAACGGCATCATGAAAAAAGAGAGTCGTTCTGCGGTTCAGTCTTATGAGATTTCGTACCGGGGAATACAGGAAGTGTCTTCGTCTCTTAATCTTACTTTAAGAAATAAGAGATATACAGATATTTTTAAAAGACGCGGGGAGATAAATAATGAGACGATACTTATTCGTTCCCAGAGCCGGTTTAATTTTTGGCAGAATCTGATAAGCGGTGATTTATATTATGAAAGTTCAACACAAAGAGTGGCGCGACTTCAGCGGGTGTTTGTTAAAGTTCAGCAGGGAACGGGTAATTATAAGTATCTTGGCGATATTAATAATAATGGCATATCAGACCAGAATGAGTTTGAGCCGGCTGTTTATGATGGTGATTATATTATTCTTACGTTGCCGACAGACGAGTTGTTTCCGGTTATTGAGCTGAAGCTAAATTCAAGATGGAAGGTTAATCCCGGAAAAATATTTCATGCGAATACGTTAGCGGGAGCTTTATTATCGCCGGTAACTACAGAAACTGTTTTCCGGGTTGAGGAAAACAGCAGGGAAACAGATACTAAGAAAATATATCTTCTTCAGTTTTCATCATTTCTGAATGATTCGACTACTGTAAAAGGGGTTATTTTTTTTCAGCATGACTTATTTATTTTTGAAAACAGCAATGAATTATCTTTCCGGTTCCGTTTTAGTGAAACAAAAAGACTTACGCAGTTTAGCGAAGGGTCTGAGAGGGGTTATAATAACGAGAAGTCGGTCCGTATCAGGCTAAAGATGATAGAGGAAGCAGGTAACCAGACTGATATTGCCCAGGTTGTGGATAATGTTGTGGCTCCGCAAAGTTCAAACAGGGCAGGGATGATTTTAGTTAACAGTCTTACGTCCGATTTTTCTTATCATCCGGTCAGGAATGTGGAATCAGGGTTTAAGATATCTGTTTCAAGGAGCAGGGATGCTCTGCCAAAGAATCCGACTGTTATTAATCAGAATTTGCAGATGTTAAGGCTGATATTATCTTTTGCAGGTACGGGGCGTTTTAAGTTTGAAGTGGAAAGAAATGAACTGCTTGTCAATACGAGTCTTAATTATATTCCGTTTGAAATGACGCGCGGGAATCTGACGGGGAAGAATTATTTTTGGAGAGTTAATTTTGAATACCGGCTGACTGCCAATCTTCAGTCATCGGTGGCGTATGACGGGCGGATACAGGGGCAGGGGAGTGTGATTCATACTGCGCGGGCTGAAGTAATGGCATTTTTCTAAAAGTTTGCAGTTATCATTCTTCAGGTTTAAGCTGAAACGAAATTTAGTGTCAAAATAACTGCCGCGTGAAAGCGTAAAGGGAGGGATAATTGTTCTGATATTTAATTTCACAGGGCAATGCGGTTATATATTTATGCACAAAATGAAATTATTAATTCAGCAGGGTTATAAAAATATATTTTTGTATTTTAGCTCAGATATTTTTAATTATTAAACAGATAGGAGTTAACCGTGGGTTTATTAGTCGTGGGATCAATTGCGCTTGATACGGTAGCTACGCCGTTTGACAGTATAGATAATGCTCTTGGCGGTTCGGCGGTTTATGTATCAATAGCAGCGAGTTATTTCAGTGGTCCGGTTTATATGGTTGGTGTGGTAGGTGATGATTTCAGCAGGGAGCATATCGCGTTACTTGAATCGCATCATATCGATATTGAAGGTTTGCAGATAGTTCCGGGAGCGAAGACTTTCCGCTGGTCGGGCAGGTATCATTATGACCTGAATGCCCGTGATACTCTGTTGACAGAGCTTAACGTATTTGAAACGTTCAATCCGGTTATTCCTGAAAAATATCAGAAATCAAAATTTTTACTTTTGGGTAATATAGATCCTGTTCTTCAGTTGAGAGTACTTGAACAGCTTGACGAGCCAAAGTTTGTTGTATGTGATACAATGGATTTCTGGATAAAGGGAAAGAAAGCAGAACTTTTTGAAGTACTTAAGAGAGTTCATGTACTTATTATAAATGATTCAGAGGCGCGGTTGCTTGCCAATGAGCCAAATTTAATAAAAGCGGCAAAGATTATCAGAGCAATGGGACCGCAATATTTAATTATTAAGAAAGGGGAGCATGGCGCGTTGCTATTCAGTGAGGATACAATATTTTCGGCTCCGGCTTATCCTCTTGAGAACATTTATGATCCGACGGGTGCAGGAGATACGTTTGCGGGAGGCTTTGTCGGGTATGTTCATAAGACTCAGGATGTAAGTATTGAGAATCTTAAGCGTGCGGTTGTGTTTGGCAGTGCGATGGCTTCTTTCTGTGTTGAGAAATTTAGTGTTAATGGGATTGTGGATTTATCATATTTGCGGGTTCATGACCGTTTCAGGGAATTTCTAAAACTTTCGAAGTTTGATGATGAAGACTAATTTTAAAGCCATAGAGTTTATGGATGACAATTTTATATTTATAGACCAGACGAAACTGCCTTTGTCTGAAGAATATATAGCAACGGATGACTACGAGAGGATAGCCGAAGCTATTGAATGCCTTGAGGTAAGAGGCGCTCCTCAGATAGGAGTTGCCGTGGCGTATGCGCTTGCTTTGTCGGTTAAGAATTTTAATAAAGATATACCGGAACGGTTTGAAAGAGCGTATAAGCGGTTAAGAATAACGCGTCCGACGGCTGTCAATCTGTTTTGGGCACTTGGCATTATGAAAGAATCGTTTGAAAATTATTCAGGTAGTGATTATTATAACCATTTACTGGCGGAAGCTAAGGTAATACATTCTGACGATTATGCTAGATGTGAAAAGATTGCATCAAACGGGCTGGAAATATTTGCTAAGAAGTCCACGGTTCTTACACATTGTAATACAGGTCAGCTTGCCACGGGTGGCGAAGGCACAGCGTTTAATGTAATTAAGAAAGGTTATGAAAACGGACTGGTTGAGTTTGTGTATGCTGATGAAACCCGTCCGCTTTTTCAGGGTTCGCGTCTGACGGCTTTTGAACTTGAGAAGTCGGGAATCCCTTTCGCAATTAATACGGATTCAACCGCGGCAGTCCTTATGAGTCAGGGGAAAATTGATATTGTAATAGTTGGTTCAGACAGAATCGCGGTTAACGGAGATGTGGCAAATAAGATTGGTACGTATAGTCTTGCGGTACTTTGTGATTTTCATAAGATTCCGTTTTATGTCGCCACTCCTACTTCTACTATTGACAGGTTATGCCCTGACGGTTCTAAGATTAAGATTGAGCTTCGTGATAAAAAGGAAGTTCTGATGTATAATTGTGTTGAGATTACCAGGTCGTACTATGATGTTTATTCGCCGGCGTTTGATGTAACTCCGGCTAAACTGATTACGGGAATAATTACAGAGAAGGCTCTCCATAAAGCGCCTTACAATTTAACAGATGTCTGAGATCGTTAAAGTTGAAGGAATAGTTCTAAGTAAGATGGACTATCGTGAATCGAGCAGGATAGCTTCGGTATATACAAAAGAATTTGGCAGAATTTCCGTTTTGATTAAGGGGGCACGTTTGCAAAAATCGCTGGCAGGAATGAAAACAGACGTTTTTAATCATCTCCAGATAGTTTTATATAAAAAATATAACAGGGAGCTTCATTTGCTTACGCAGGCAGAACTGATAAACCACTTTCCTAATATAAAAACGGAGCTTGATAAATTAAAATATGGCGGAGCTGTACTTGAACTTATTCAGGCTCTTACGGTCGAGGAGGCGAATCACCGGTTATTCAAAGGGCTGGTTAAAATAATTAATCTGTTTGAATCGTCAGATGAGCATCCTGGTTCGTTATTGATTAAGTTTATTTTATTTTTGCTAAAAGAAACCGGCTACGGGATTCAGCCTGGTCATTGCTCAGACTGTCAGGGATTAATAATTGAGGGAGACGGGATGCTTTTCAGCTTCGAGCGCGGGATAGTCTGCCATGAATGCGGTAAAAACTATGCGGGGGAAAATTTATTTCCCAAGGAACTTATTAATTTAATTCATGGTCTAAGGCGCAGGAAAAGCAGTGCTGTAAACAATATTAAAGAGATTGAAAGAATACTCTGTTTCCTTGAAAATTATCTCAGGTATCATATAAACGAATTTAAGGGAATAAGATCAATCCATTTGTATTGAGATATCATAAGCATAAAAGTATTAATAACTATTTAAGAAGTGCGGAGGATTTTGAAAATGAGAAGAAAAAAAATAACTGGTGTAATTGCGCTGATTGTAACCGGGTTTATCTTTGGAGCAGTATTAGTTTCCGGGTTTGGGTGGGTAAGGCCGGGTCTGGCTGAGGTGATTATCGGCGCGAAGAATCCGCCTGTAACAAACGTAGATGTTAATGCCTTCAGTAAAGCCTTTACAGATGTTGCTGAAAAGGTTACTCCTTCAATTGTACAGATTGCTGTTGCATCTGAAACAAAGAAGAACCCGCATGAAGACATACCTTTCTTTTTCCCGTTTAAGGATAACGTTCCGAAAGAACAGCTTGGTTCAGGTTCGGGAGTTATTATCTCTGAGGACGGTTATATATTAACAAACAATCATGTTGTTGAAAATGCCACAAAGGTGAACGTAACCCTTTTTGACAAACGTGCCTTTGAGGCAAAAGTTATTGGCACAGACCCGCAGACAGATATCGCAATAATTAAGATAGATGCATCAGGGTTGCCGGCGGCTTATCTTGGGAATTCAGATAATGTAAAGGTCGGGCAGTGGGTAATGGCAATCGGTAATCCTCTTTCACTTGCTTCTACAGTTACGGCCGGTATCGTAAGTGCTAAAGGCAGGAACATTGGTATATTAAGAAATAAGGATAATTCAGGTATCGAGGATTTCATTCAGACTGACGCGGTGATTAATCCGGGTAACAGTGGCGGAGCACTGGTTGATTTATCGGGTTCTGTAATTGGCATTAACTCAGCTATTGCTACAGGGATGACGGGCAGTTATATCGGATACGGTTTTGCTATTCCAATTAACATGGCGAAGAATATTTCGAAGGAATTAATTGCGACAGGGAAGGTTAACCGCGGATATATTGGCGTTAATATAGGTGAAGTTGACCCTGTTACGGCTAAAGCGGTGGGTCTTGATAAAGCGAGAGGCATCTTTGTTCAGGGATTGCGTAAAGGAGGAGCTGCCGAGAAGGCAGATATAAAAGAAGGTGACATTATCCTTAAAATCGATGGACGAGAACTTGAAAAATCCGGACAACTTCAGAGTTATGTTGCTTCAAAATCTGCGGGAGATAAGGTTGTTCTTTTACTTTTCAGAGACGGGAAGGAGATAGAGAGGACTGTTACGCTTAAATCTCTTGATGTAAGTGCAGCGGTTGAACCAGTTTCGGATGCAAAAGATGAAAGTGGCAGAAGTAAGAAGGGTTTTGGCAGTTCGCTGACATTTGATAATGTTGGAATGACAGTCAAAAATCTGAGTGATGAGGAAAAAGAAAAATTCAATGTAGAGTCAGGGATATATATTGCCGATGTTAAGACGTTAAGCCGTGCTTATGATCAGGGACTCAGAAGTGGTCTTATTATAACACAGGCTGACAGGAAATCTATCAGTTCAGTTGATGATTTCGATAAGATTATGAAGAATAAAAAAGGCGGTGCTGTTTTGCTTAAACTCGTTGATGGTCAGGGTAATGCGCGGTTTGTTGGTCTTGAAATACCAGAATAAGCCGGGTATCAGGCTTAAAATAAATTTCAGCAAAAAAAAGCGTCATAATTAAGGCGCTTTTTTTTATATTTGCAACTATATTAAACAATCCAAGAGCAATAAATGATCAGGTTTCTTACTGCGGGTGAATCACATGGCAAAGCATTGACAGCATTAATTGAAGGATTCCCATCAAATATACCGGTTACAACTGAATATATAAACAGCCATCTTAAGCGTCGTCAGATGGGCTACGGGCGCGGGCTGAGGATGAAAATTGAAACTGATCAGGCGGAAATTTTATCAGGCGTCAGATTTGAGAAAACTTTAGGTTCGCCGGTTTCATTGCTCATCAGGAATGCAGATTGGGAAAACTGGACTGAAATAATGACTCCGGGCAAAAGCTTTGGACAGGTTGACAGGATAACAGTTCCAAGGCCGGGTCATGCTGATCTTGTTGGAGTTTCGAAATATAATTTTGATGATATTAGAAATTCAATTGACCGTTCGAGTGCCCGTGAGACGGCGGCGCGTGTGGCAGCATGTACAATTGCCAGGCGGTTTCTTGAGGAGTTTGGGATAACCGTTGGCAGTTATGTCGAAAGTATTGGCGGTATCCGTTCGAAGAAGAATTTTGCGGAGAGATTGTTTAATAATGATATGGATAAAAACTTTTCGGCCTGGAGTCTTGCGGAGGAAGCTGATAAAAGCGAGGTTAGAGTTATGGATAAGGAGCAGGAAGAAAAGATTATAAGAAAAATAAAAACTGCAAAGAAGAAAGGTGATACATTAGGCGGTACTTTTTTTATTATAGTTTCGGGAGTACCTGAAGGTCTTGGAAGTTTTGTTCATTATGACAGGAAACTAAATGCTGAACTTGCAGCTTCAATTATGTCTGTTAATGCAGTGAAAGCCGTAGAAATTGGTACGGGATTCCTAAGTGCTGAAATATTTGGTTCAGAGTCCCATGATGAAATTATTATGAGTGATGGTACAATCTCAAGAAAGACCAACCGTGCGGGTGGTATTGAAGGCGGCATCTCAACCGGGTTGCCGATAATCATGAGAGTGGCTATGAAGCCGATAGCCACTCTCATGAGTCCGATAGAGAGTATTGACTTAAAGACGATGGATAAAATAATTTCGAGGCGTGAGCGCAGCGATTTCTGTGCTGTGCCTGCCTGTGCCGTAATTGCCGAGTCAATGGCGGCCTGGACTGTTGCCAGGTTCATGCTTGAGAAATTCGGCGGAGATTCGCTTGAAGAGACAAAGACAAATTATAAAAACTATATCGATAATTCGTTTAAGAGACTGAAAAAGAATTTTAAGCAATAAGTATCTTGGCGGAAAGAAGTTAATCCGGGGGAAATTTTTAATGTCTGATGAAGATACAATGCGGAACTCAGGAAAGTTAAACAAGGCTTTTTGGGCATCAGGCGGTTGTTCGGGAGATAAATAAGCTTCTCCGGGAGCCGGATATATTTTTAGAGAATTTGAAAAACTTAGTTTTGGAATATTTCAGGTGCAGTGTAGTGCGCCATTCCTCACATATAAATAAGGGTTACTTAGTCCGTATGCTGAAAATAGAAACATTTATTTTTAATGTATTTTCTGAAAATACATATCTGGTCTGGGACGATATCACCCGCGAAGCTTTGATAATTGATCCTGGTTGCCGCGATGATCAGGAGGGAAATGAAATCTCCTTGTTTATCTCTTCAAATAGTCTTAAGCTTATTTATCTCTTAAATACCCATTGTCATATCGACCATATACTTGGGAATGCGTTTATTAAGGAAACCTGCAACCCGAAATTCCTTGCCGGTGAAGAGGATTTGTTTTTGCTTGAACTTATGACTCATCAGGCAGAAAGATTTGGCATTGAAATGAAAAAGTCGCCATTGCCGGATAGTTTTCTGAAGGAAGGTGAGAATCTGAAATTTGCCGGACAGGAGATAGAGCCGATTTTTACTCCCGGTCATTCACCCGGAGGGTACTGTCTTTATTTTAGGCAGAGCGGTTTTTGTATTACCGGAGATGTACTTTTTAATGAAGGCATTGGCAGGACTGACCTTTGGGGTGGCGATTATGATACCCTTATTAATTCAATCGTGAAGAAGCTTTTTTTTCTGCCTGATGAAACTGTTATTTATGCCGGACACGGGAGTAACAGCACTATTGGTCATGAAAAGAAGGATAATCCATTTATAAATTAGGTATATGATGACATACTAAATATCTTTACAAAAGAAGCTGATAATATTTAACTTGACAATTATGGGAATTGAAATTAAATTGAATATCAAATTCAACAGATATGGAGTATAAATGAAAAGAACGGTGTTATATGGAATGATGATATCTTTGTCTTGCTCGGTTATGTCCTGTGGTATTGCTAATGTCAGCAACGTTGAAAAAACAGTTACTGCCGTTTCAAAGCCAAAAGTAAAACCTGCAGTTATAGTAAATGAATTACTTGAAGAAGCACGTCAGAATTATGTTAACGCGCTTGCAAAGCAGGAAATTAATAGTCCTTCTGAGGCTGTCAACTACTATGAAACAGCTCTCAGAATAGTTAATAATCTAAGTTATTATCCTGAAATTGAAGAAAATGAAGCTTTTACACAGCTGGAGAAGTCAATTTCAGAAGATTATCAGAAGTTTGTTGATGGTTTGGTCGAAGTGCCGGAAGGTGTTTCTTTTGCAGCGTTGGAAGAATGGATGAAGAAGAGTCTGCCGGAGATAAGAAACAATGGTGAGATGAAATTATCAAAACCAAAACGGGTTGTTATTGTTTCTGACTTTCCCTTGGAGATAAATTCTTATGTAGAGAGTTACATAGATATTTATAGCAAAGGGAAATTTAGATATCTGATGGAAAGATGGCTACCCCGTACGGGAAAGTATTTCCCTATGATGGCTAAGATATTTGAAGAAGAAAAAGTTCCTTCCCAGCTTATTTTTTTAAGTATGGTTGAAAGTGGATTAAATCCAACTGCACGTTCTACTGCTAAGGCGGTTGGACTCTGGCAGTTTATGGCTACTACAGGAAATATGTATGGTTTGAACTCAGGTGTTTATTTTGATGAAAGACGTAACCCTGAAAAGGCAACGCGTGCTGCTGCTAAGTATCTTAAGACGCTTTATGGAATGTTTGGTGACTGGTATCTTGCAATGGCGGCTTATAACTGCGGTGAAGGTAAGATAAAAAGAGTGCTTGACAGAACTGGCGGGCATACTTTCTGGGATATCAGGAATAACATTCCAACGGAAACAAGAGATTATGTGCCACAGTTTATTGCTGTCTCTGTTATAGCATCGAATCCTGCTAAGTTTGGTTTTGAGAAAGTATTATTCCAGAAGCCACTGGAGTTTGAGACTTATCCGGTTAAAGACCTGATTGATCTTAAAATACTTGCAAGTTGCGCCAGAGTATCTGTCGAAACTTTGCAGGAGTTAAATCCTGAACTTACTCAGAACTGCACGCCGGAAAATTCTGAAGGTGGATATCAGTTAAAACTGCCTAAAGGCTCAAGGGCTTTGTTTGCATCTAATATTGTAAAGGTACCGGATGAAGCAAAGGTACAGTTTTCTCTTCATTACGTAAAGAAGGGAGAAACTCTTCCTAGAGTCGCTAAAAAATATGGTATTTCGCCAGTTGAGCTTGCTAAGATTAATGGTCTTTCGAATAGATCTCATTTAGCCAGAGGCATTGCCTTAAAGATTCCTGTTGCTGGTTTTAATCCTGCTGATATTGCATTTAATACTGATATTACACCCGCTGACGATAAGTCAAATAATAGTAAAAGTACAGAAGCTCCATATTTAGTTCAGTCAAACACAAAGAATGTTTCAACTGAAGAAGTCAGTACTGAAGAAGCTGTTGCCAATAGTGATGAAGAACAGAATTCTGCAGATATAGCTTCGATTGATTCAACTGAAAAGAGCGATGTTGTAATCATTCCTGATGAGAAGGCTCTTGTTCAATACAGAGTTAAGAAGAATGATAATATTACAGGTATTGCCGGTCTGTTCGAAATACGGTCATCTGACTTACGTAACTGGAATAATATTTCATATACAGAAAGAATCCGGATTGGGCAGACGCTTAATATTTATGTGCCGAAAGATAAAAAAGACTATTATGCCAGTCTTGATAACCAGTCGACAAGTGAAAAGCATTCTGTTAAATCAGCTTCAATTAACCCAAGTATTTCATGGCTTAATCACAAGGTTAGAAAAGACGAGACTCTTAGATCTTTGGCTGCTAAATACAAAGTTTCGATTGCACAGCTTAAAATGTGGAATAATATTCATGGTACCAAGCTTCATATTGGAAGCAGGATTAAGGTTCAGAGCGTTGAAAATACACGTTATATTGCTTCTAATGTTAAAACTAACTATAAAAGAAGTGGTTTAACCAGATACAAAGTTAAACGTGGTGATACAATTGGCGAACTGGCCGACCGCTTTAACGTTTCATTAGACCAGTTAATGAAATGGAATAATCTTACTGATAATAATATTGCAGTTGGTAAAAACCTTAAGATATACGGCAATGAAACATCCGGTGCTTTAGGCGATAATCTTGCCAAACAGGATGGTAATCTAAATCATCATACTGTTAAAACAGGTGAAACAATCGGCTCAATTGCTGACAAGTATAATGTTTCCATAGCTGATGTAAAAAAGTGGAATAAACTTAACAGCAACAAAATTCAGGCTGGTAAGAGCCTTAAGATATATTCTGATGTTGATGAACAGTCTTCAACAGCATCTGAAACTAAATCTTTAAAGGCTTCTAAAAATTCTTTAAGCAAATCATCAAAAGAAAATGTTCATGTTGTTAAATCAGGTGAGACATTAGGCAGTATTGCTGAAGAGTATGGTATAAGAGCTTCTGAAATACGGAAAATGAGTAATATATCCGGCAGTACGGTAAAGGTTGGACAAAAACTTAATGTCAGCGATAACGAAGTTGTTCCGGACAGGAAAGAACTTGCTTCAAAGTCAGCCAAAAACAGAAATGTTGCTACTTATAAAGTTAAAAAAGGTGACTCACTTTTTGCTATAGCTCAGAGTAATGATATCGATGTTGATGAATTAAAGAAAATGAATAATATTAAAGGCAATAAGGTTACTGTAGGTCAGACCTTAAAGCTTGGAGATGAATAAAATCTGTTCTTGGTATTTGTTGTATCATATATCTTTTAATTAATAAACTTTACTAATTAAAAGCCGCCGTTAGGGGTGTTACTACATTGTAGCAACTGAGATTATACCCTTAAACCTGATCTGGATAATGCCAGCGTAGGGAAATGGTCAAAGAGTAATTAAATATTCAAAGCCGTTTTTCAAGAAAAGACGGCTTTTTTTATTTTATGGAGTACCCAATGAAATATTTAATTATTCTTTATTTCTCAATCTTTACTGTTGCTTCCGCTCAGACTGTCCAACTAAAAGGCAGTATAGTTGATTCCGAGTCATCTATGCCGCTCTCAAAAGCTAATATATTATTAGAAGGAACTTCAACAGGCGCAACTACTAATAATAATGGTTCTTTTATTTTATCAGGAATAGATAAAGACCAGTTCCTGCTTATTACATTTGTAGGCTATCATTCAAAACGCGTCAAAGCTACTGATCTAGACGGGCAGACTCCGGCAATAATAAAACTTGAACCAAAGATAATTTCTTCTCAGACTGTGCTTGTTTCCGGTTCAGTCGCTAAAGAGGGAATTACTCCTGTTGCTTTTTCCAAAGTTACCAGAAAAGAAATCCAGGCTAATTATATCAGTCAGGATATTCCTGAATATTTAAGTGGTTTGCCATCGACTACATTTTATTCCGAGAACGGCAATGGTGTTGGTTATAATTATCTGAGTATCAGGGGTTTTGATCAGAGAAGAATTTCAGTCTCAATCAACGGTATTCCACAGAATGACCCCGAGGATCAGAATATCTACTGGCTCGATTTCCCGGATATTTTAGGAAGTACAGAACTCATACAAGTGCAGCGCGGTGCCGGTTCAGGTATCATAGGTTATCCATCAGTAGGTGGCTCGATAAATATTATTACTTCATCGTTTAGCGATAAACCTAAATTTGATATCCAGTCTTCAGTCGGGAGTTATAACACCCGTAAATACAGCGCGAGTTTTTCAAGCGGGCTTATCGATAATAAGTATTCCATCTACGCTAAGCTTTCTAAAATATTAAGCGACGGGTACAGGGATAAGTCATGGTCGGATTTTAATGCTTATCATATATCCGCTGTACGATACGATAAAGATTTTACTACGCAGATTAATTTCTATGGCGGTCCGGTTTCCGATGGGCTTGCTTATAACGGACTTCCAAAGTTTGCAATTAAGGATAATGATTTAAGAAAGAAGAACTATTCTTACTGGGAGGCTTCAGGAAATAATATCAGTTATTCCATTGAAAGGAGAGTGTCGGAAATTGAAAATTTCTCTCAGCCCCATTTTGAACTATTGAATGAATGGAATATCAGTAATAATATTTCATTTAACTCTGCGCTGTTTATGGTTACAGGTAGCGGTTTTTTTGACTATGACGCTTCCTGGGCAGATTCAAGTTACTTCAGATTAACTAGTGAAAATGGTTTTAACCCGGCTGTTAATCCCGGTAATGCGCTTGTGCGTGCACAGGTTGATAACAAACAATACGGCTGGATTCCGCGCGTTAGTATTAAGCATGATAATGGCGAATTTATAGCTGGCGCTGAACTAAGGATTCATCGCTCACAGCACTGGGGAGGCATTAGCTTTGCAGAAAATTTGCCGGCGGGACTCGATAAGGATTACAGGTATTATCAATACAATGGCGGTAAAGATATTATCAATGCTTATCTGCATGAGAATTATTCTTTCGATGAAAAATTTAACCTTCTTGCCGAAGCTCAGTTGTCTTATAACCGTTATCTGCTTAATAATGAAAAATATGCGGGGACAGATTTTTCAGTCGGGAATATTTTTTTCAACCCGCGGGTCGGTATTAATTATAAAATTACTCCGGAACAGAATATATTCCTTTCGTTTGCCAGAGTGGGCAAAGAACCGCGGCTTACAAATTATTATGACGCAGCCGAATCAGGTGGCGGTTCTGAACCTCAGTTTGAAAAAAAATCCGATGGTAGTTTTGATTTTTCCAAACCGCTCGTTAAACCTGAGTTTATGAATGATATTGAAGCCGGCGCTTCTTTACTTAATGAGAAATATTCTGTAAGCCTGAATCTGTTTTATATGATTTTTCAGAATGAGATTGTTAAAAATGGGCAGATTGACCGCTTCGGACAGCCTATGACCGGCAACGCAGATAAGACCATTCATTACGGAATTGAATTGAGCTGCCTCTTTCACATTACAAATGAATTTGATATTGCCCTAAATGGAACACTAAGTAAAAACTATATTAATAATGGACTAAAGTATATTGAATATAAAGATGCGATTACAAATCAACCGGCGGTTACTGCAATTGACCTAAGCGGCAACAGCATTTCCGGCTTCCCCAACACAATGTTTAATGCTTCATTTAAATACAACGAGGGGGGACTGCTTGCAAGTCTTAACGGAAAATTTGTCGGCAGATTTTATTCGGATAATCTTGATAAAAATATTGTCGCTTATCTTACAAAATATCCGGGCTTCATTGATTACAGCGACAACCTCGTTGATGCGTATTTTACAGCCGATGCTTTTCTTAGCTATGAATTAAAAGACTTTATTCAGTTAAACTCCCTAAGAATATTTGCTCAGTCCGCTAATATTTTTAATAATTTATATGCTGCATACGCAGTCGGCGGCGGGTTTTTTCCTGCGGCTGAAAGAAGTTTTACAGTTGGAATTCAGCTCGGGTTATAATAGTAAATTTTTAATCCTGTGAAATTACGCATGAATGATATATGTTTTATTCCATACATTCATGAGTATATGTTAAATTTTCAGCGGGCATCGGCATCGCTAAGAAGAATCCATGACCAATTCAATTATTATCGCGAACGGCAGGACTCCTGGCAAAGGGATTGTTAACTATTTCTTTAGGCAGGGTTTTACGCGGGTTATCTGCGCTGATGGCGGAGCTAACAGCGCACGCAGGATTAATGTGCTGCCTGATTTAATTATTGGCGACCTCGATTCAATTTCCAAAGAGAATCTTGAGTATTTCTCGGATAAATCAGAAATAATCAGGATGAAAGGTCAGGACGACACAGATGTTGAGAAGTGCCTTAAATTTCTGATTAAAAGGAAATGCAAAGCCTGTGCGCTTCTTGGTGTTATCGGCGACAGGCTTGACCACTCCTTTGGCAATCTTGCCATTGCAAAACGATATTCCGATTTTATTGATATTTGTGTCGCAGCTGAGAAATCTTTTCTTACAATTCATAAGGGCAAAACAGAATTCGCAACAGTCCCTGGCGAGATGGTATCACTATATGGCTTTGACAGCAAAACAAAGATTACTTCCGAAGGCCTGAAGTATAAAATCTGGAATGAAGCAATTCAGTTTACCCTGAAAGAAAGTACGAGCAATCAGGCAACCAGCGATATTGTAAAACTTAATATTAAAGGGGGGAAGATTTTTGTTATAAGAGAATTAAAAACAATTATTAAACTCAGCCGGAAAACTATGTTCGCTATCGAAATAAATTAACCTTTTGAATTATTCCTGATATAATATTTCATACCATGTGGCAACACGGTCAAACCGGTTAACGCGAGATAGAGAATTCAATTAATAACGATTGCCGGGATAGTATATTTTGTGGATTTGCCTGTTTTACGCCAAATCGACCATTATCTATTTAAATAATGCTCCATGAGGTCCCCACGGAGCATTTGTTATATGTCTAACGCTCCGTGAGGACCAAACGGAGCATTTCCTCAATGTCTAATGCTCCGTTTGACGCTCACGGAGCATTTGTTATATGTCTAATGCTCCGTGGGGACCAAACGGAGCATTTCCTTAATGTCTAATGCTTCGTTTGGTTCAAATTACGTGTTTTGGTACATTGGGATGGTCAATTGCAAACACACAGCTTTTTCATGCCATCCAAAGAGAGATTTAAGTTCTTTCTTGTTTAACAGAAACTTTTAAATGATGATATATAACGATGTTAAATATAAAAACAGATAAATAATGCCTCAGATATCTCTTTCCGGTCCGGATATATTCATAATACTCGGTTTTTTCTTTATTGTGCTTTTTGTCGGATTTATTCCCGGCAAAAAAGACACAGCAACGGTTGAAGGCTTTTTCCTTTCCGACAGAAAAGTCGGGCTGTTTTTATTTGTCCTGACTAATGTCGCTACCTGGTATGGCGGTATCCTGGGTGTGGGCGAGTTTACCTATCGTTACGGTCTGCTCAGCTGGTTTACGCAGGGACTTCCTTATTATATTTTCGCACTGATTTTTGCTGTTTTCTTTTCCAAAAAAATCCGTGAAGCTTCACTTATTACAATTCCCGATAAGCTTGAGGAGGTCTATGGTTCGAAAGTATCGTTTGTAAGTGCTATACTTCTGTTCGTACTCGTGTCTCCGGCTCCGTACCTGCTGATGACAGGCAGTCTTCTGGCGCTTATTTTCCACATAAAGCTTTTTTATGGACTTCTGCTTGCTGCGTTTCTTTCGGCTGTATATTTGTTCAAAGGCGGTTATAAATCTTACGTCTTTACCGATGCCTTTGAATTTTTTATTATGTTTGCCGGGTTTATTGTTACGCTTATTGTTGCATATATGGCGCTTGGACCGGTTAGTTATCTGAAACAGAATCTTCCGCCAGCACATCTTAGTCTTACGGGGGGAGTTTCATATACATATATAGCTGTCTGGTTTCTGATTGCGCTCTGGACGTTTACTGACCCGGGATTTCATCAGCGATGCTATGCTGCCAAGGATGGCAACACGGCGAGAACCGGCATTATAATATCGGTAGTTCTCTGGGCTTTTTTTGATTTTTTAACTACCGGAGTCGGGCTTTATTCAAGAGCCGCGCTGCCCGGACTTGCAAATCCCGTATTATCTTATCCGATGCTTGCTGAAAAACTTCTTGGTTCCGGTCTGAAAGGACTTTTTTATGCTGCTATGTTTGCCACAATTATGTCCACATCCAACAGTTTCTTTTTTTTAAGTGCTACGACAATCAGTAAGGATTTGCTTTTTAGATTTTCTAAAGATAAAGATGAAAGGAAATTAAAGCCTTTTGCTTATCTGGGAATAATAATAACAGCTGTAATTTCAATAACGCTTGTCAGTCTTATTCCATCGGTTATAGATTTATGGTATGCTGTTGGAACGGTATGTATCCCCGGACTGATTTTACCTGTTGTTTCATCATATTATCCGAAGCTTAAAATATCTGCTTTAATGGCGCTTATTGAAGTTGTACTGGCTTTTTCAGTAAGTCTCTGCTGGATGTTGGTAAGAGACCGGTTTTCATCTGTTCCGGTTATAAATGAATTAGAGCCGATGATAATAGGTTTGTTTGTGGCTGTAATCATTCATTTTGGGGCATTATTATTTCAGGCGAAATCAGGAGTTGTCCGGTTGGAATCATAAAATATTCAGAACTGTGATTTATCTGATGCAGATGACTTAATCTCTTATTAAATAGCTTAATCATAATCAGATTTGTCTTTATTTACTATCGATATAAAGCTTCATAGCCTTGTGAACCTTTTTTACCGGCATTTCCATCCCTGTCCAAAGTTCAAAAGCCTTTGCACCCTGGTGAACCAGCATTTTAAGACCATCAAGAGTTACAGCTCCCTGCGACTCGGCTAGCTGAAGAAGCTTAGTCTTAACCGGATTATAAATAAAATCAAAGACTATCTGCCCATTCATGAATGAATCCCCGATCTCCGTAACCGAATCATCCTCGTTTGGGTGCATACCCACAGAAGTTGTATTAATAATAAGTTTTGAATCGCGAAGAATCTCAATCATATCAGGGGGAATAAGTTCGTTTGACTGAATATTCGAGAAGTGCATCTTTGTCGAGAAGTAGTCTTTTAGCGATTCACCCCTCTGTTCCGTACGGTTAATGATATAAATCTTTTCAGGTTTAAAGTTACGTATAACAGTATATATTGCACTTCTCGCACCACCGCCTGAACCAAATATAGTTACCTGTGAGCCGGATATCTCATCTTTATAGGGGCGAAGTGTTTCATAAACACCGTAAGCATCAGTATTATAACCGCTTAAAATACCGTTTTCATTCACAATTGTATTTACTGCTCCAATAATGCTCGCTTCTTCCGAAACATTTTGCAAATAATTTATTATATCCTCTTTATGAGGCAGAGTTACATTAAAACCTTTGATGCCGAGTGCAATCATCCCATTTATCGCTGTCTTGAGCATATTTATAGGGACATCGAACGGGAGATATACATAATTGAGTTTTAATAACTCAAATGAGATATTATGCATGAGCGGTGAATAGCTGTGTTTGATCGGATGTCCGATTATGCCGATTATACGTGTATCAAGGGTGAGTTTATTGTAACTTGTCATAAGATTTTAGTATTTGCGCAAAATTAATTCTCGTCCAGTAATTTATTTATAAGTTTTGATGATTTCATATCCGGATACTCTTTGGCAAATTCATTCTTCATGGCAGGGTCCAGAGTAAATGCATTTCTCAGGCATTCGACAGCTTCCTGTGTCCTGCTTAATAAAAGATTTACTTTAGCTTTACCATAATATGAATTTGCATCCTTCGGATTAAGCTTAATACACTCGTTATATGCTGACATACCCTCAGTCCAGTTGCCCTGTTCGAGATATGTCTCAGCAAGCTTATTCCAGACACCATAATTGTCAGCCTCAAGCGTCAGTACTTTTTTATAGCTTTCAATTGCATCGGTGTAGTTATCTGTCTGGTATTCCATATCTGCCTTTGCTGTCCAGGCATCAACTGAGGTATTGTTCAATGCTACGGCTTTAATAAAATCATTCAGAGCCGGCAGATAATCTCCCCGATTCCCGAAGCAGCAGCCTCTGGAAAGTATTGCATCAAAATATTCATTATATAGGGAAATAGCTTCAGTATAATAGTTAATTGCGTTGGATAGATCTTCCATTTCCTCATAAAGTTGTCCGAGGTTGAAATAAATATCCTCATCGAAGCGGTCAAGTTCAGCGGCCTGCTTAAATGTTGCAAGAGCGTCATCAAGCTTTCCAATATTAGCAAGAGCGATACCTTTGTTAAACCAGGCATTCGAGAAATCATCCCTGATGGCAAGCGCAAGGTCGAAGCTGTCAATTGCATCCTCGAATTTGCTCATGTGGGTAAATATAATTCCACGGTTATACCAGCCGCCTGCATGATAGGGCTCAAGTTCAAGGTAGCTGTCGTATGTCTTTAGCGCATTCTCGAAATCATCCACACTCTCATAGCAATAGCCAAGTTCGTAATAAACTTCGCTGTAAGCTGCATCAATTTCTATGGCTTTCTTAAAGAAGCTGATAGCGGTTTGAAAATCTTCTTCCTTTAGATACAGAATTCCGAGACCGAAATAAGCTTCTTCATTATCAGAAGAAAGACTTAGCACGTAAAATAATGTTTTTCTTGCCTGCTTAATTAAGCCGAGGTTCTCTTCAGCAAGAGCTTTATTTATAAGAGATTCAATATCATTGGGATTAAGCGACAATGATTTCTCGAAACATCTATGAGCTTCCCTGAAATCCAACATACTGTTAAGGAATGAACCTTTCATCTGCCAGAATTCTCCGTTATATGGGGAAATATCGAGCATTGCTTCAGTCAGAAACAGTCCGTCCTCAATATAGTCATATTCCAGGCAGATGCGGATTACTTCCTCAATATTTTCAGAACAGGTAAAAGCCAGCCCGTCAGCAACAGCTTTCCTGCATTGCTCAATCCGTTTCTTTAAATCTTTATCATCAAAAAAATCTTCATCGTTCACGGAATAATCCATCTTTACTCCATATTATTTTTAGCGAAAATCTATATCTGATTGAATATAGAAAATCAAATTGGTTCTTATAATTATTCTTTTCAAATGGAAGCAATAAGTATAAAGTTCATTGAAAGTATTTCTGACCTGATCTTTATATAATTCTTCACGCTACTAAGCAACCCTGCTAAAACAGGGAAATAAAACTAAAAAAAACATGAATTAATCAGCCTGCTGAACTACCGGGATTATATACTACTTCAGCGTTGCAGTAACCTTATCGGCTGCTTCTTTCAGGCTGTTTGCCACTTCAAAGTTAAGTCCTGATTCGTTTAAAAGGAGCCTGGCTTCTTTAGCGTTAGTCCCTTCAAGGCGGACAACTATCGGTATCTCAACTTTTACTTCCTTAACTGCGTCAATAACTCCCTGAGCTACGCGGTCGCATCTTACAATGCCACCGAAAATATTAATAAGTATAGCTTTAACATTCGGGTCGGAAAGAATTATCTTAAAGCCGTTAGCCACTGTCTCTTTATTTGCAGTACCGCCTACATCCAGGAAGTTGGCAGGTTCACCGCCGGCAAGCTTAATAATATCCATTGTACCCATTGCCAGTCCTGCACCGTTAACCATACAGCCGACATTACCGTCAAGCTTGATGTAATTAAGATTATACTTTGAGGCTTCAATTTCCAATGGGTCTTCTTCATCCGCATCGCGGTATTCAGCGATATCAGCATGGCGAAAAAGAGCATTATCGTCAAAGTTCATTTTTGCATCGAGGGCTATTACATCCCCTTCTTTCGTAATGACCAGCGGATTAATCTCGGCAAGCGAAGCATCAGTAGCATCATAAGCTTTATAGAGGGCTGTCAGGAATTTAACGGCATTCTTATGCTGAACGCCTTCAAGTCCGAGGGCAAAGGCCAGTTTGCGTGCCTGATATGGTTGCAACCCGACTTCAGGGTCAACTGCTTCCTTTATGATTTTCTCAGGAGATTCAGCCGCTACTTTTTCGATTTCCATACCGCCTTCTGTCGAAACCATAACAACATTCTTCGACTGCGCGCGGTCCAGCGTAATGCCAACGTAAAGCTCTTTTTCAATATTTACGCCCTGCTCGATTAATAATCGTTTAACAATTCTGCCTTCCGGCCCGGTCTGATGAGTAACGAGTTTCATGCCTAATATCTGGTTCGAAAGCTCCCATACCTCATGCAGACTTTTTGCAATCTTCACCCCGCCCCCTTTGCCCCTGCCTCCGGCATGGATTTGAGCCTTTACAACCCAGACTTCACCACCGGTCTGCTTAGCTACCTCAACAGCTTCTTCCGGGGAGAAAGCTACCTTTCCATCTGGAACAGGGACATTGTATTTCCTTAGAATTTCTTTCCCCTGATATTCGTGAATCTTCATTTACTTTTTCCTTTAAGATTTTTAGTTGATAAATTCAGGCAGCCTGAATCTGAAGCTCCCCTGAAGATAAATGAAATACATATAGAATAAGATATGATATTTTCATAATCATAATCTTTTTTAATCTGCCTTCTCGCTTATAAGCTTAGCCTGCATGAACAGTAGCAGGTAATCCCTTCCGCCGGCTTTTGAATCTGTGCCTGACATATTGAACCCGCCGAATGGATGCGCGCCTACCATCGCCCCCGTACATTTTCTGTTAAGATAAAGGTTGCCGGCGAAGAACTGCTCCTTCGCTTTTTCAAGCTTTTCCCGGTTATTTGTATATACTGCGCCTGTCAGTCCGTAGATTGTGTTATTGGCTATTGTTAAGGCATGATCGAAATCCTCTGACTTAATTACTGCCAGTACCGGTCCGAAAATTTCTTCCTGCGATAGTCTTGCCTCAGGTTTAATATCATAGAAAACCGTAGGCTTTATATAATATCCATTGCCCTCTGCCTTTTCTCCGCCTGTTAAGAGCTTACCTTCATTCCTGCCGGTTTCGATGTAAGAAAGGATACTATTCTCTGCCGAAGCATTAATCACCGGGCCGGATGCAAAATTATCCTTTGCCGGACCAACCTCAAACTTTTCTGTTTCTTCTTTTAACTTAACGAGGAATTCCTTATAAACTTTCTGGTCGATAATTGCTCTTGAACATGCCGAACATTTTTGTCCCTGGAATCCGAATGCAGAAGCCACAACACCTTTTGTAGCTTCTTCGATATTTGCTTCGCTGTCCACAATAATAGAATCCTTCCCGCCCATTTCAGCCACAACTCTCTTCAGCCATTTTTGACCGGGCTGTACTTCCGCTGCCAGCTTATTTATATGAATACCGACCTCCATCGAGCCGGTAAAGGAAATAAAGCGCGTAAGCGGATGACTAATGAGCGTATCACCGACCTCTCCGCCTGCGCCGGGCATAAAGTTAAGTACACCTGCCGGCAGTCCTGCTTCTTCCATAATCTCATAATAAAGTCTGCCCATCATCGGAGTATCACTTGAAGGCTTCAGGACTACCGTGTTGCCTGTTACTATTGCTGCCGATGACATACCGGCCAGTATGGCAAACGGAAAATTCCATGGCGGAATTATCACACCTGCGCCAAGCGGAATATAAACTAATTCATTTTTCTCTCCCTTTACAGGAGTAACCGGCTGTTTTTCCGCATAACGGAGCATCTCGCGTCCGTAGAAATCAAGAAAATCTATTGCTTCTGCTGTATCAGCGTCTGCCTCGGCGAAATTCTTCCCTGCTTCGGTAATCATCCAGGCATTGATTTCAAATCTTCTTCTGCGTGATATTTCGGCGGCTTTTAATAAAATACCCGCTCTTGTTTCTGCCGGAACAAGTTTCCATTCTTCAAATTTCTTTGCGGCTGTTCTTATTGCCTTATCCGCTAATTCTTTTGTCCCTTTATAAAATGAAACGACCAGTTCGTCTTTGTCAGATGGATTATATGAATTTATCCTGCCTTCAGTCTTAATCTTTTTGCCATCAATGATGATTTCATAGGTTTTCCCCAGTTGTTTCCTTACCTGCTCCAAAGCTTCAGCCTGCTTTGCATAATTTTTCTTGTCGTTAAAGTTAATTACCGGTTCGTTTCTGAAAGGTTTAACTTTCATTTATAATTCTCCTGAGGTTTTTGTATTAACGGGATAAAAATTTATGCCTAAGTTACTTATTTTGGTTTAAAAAGGCAATCCGATGATTATAATATTGTTAACCATATTGTCAAAGTTATAATTTTTTCCTGCAATATGACAATTCTGAATGGCAGACTGAGGATATATATGTTTTTTTCATACTCTATATCTGCTTCATGGAGAATGAGTAAGAATATAATCAGGAATTAAAGAACATTATGATGACTGCAAATCTGACGGGTCGGTATTAATATTGGTCTGATTATTTTCAGTTAAAAAACTTTCAGATGCTTCGGCGGGGAGCGCCTGTACGTCTTTAAGCCTGCGCTCTATTCTGCGCGAAGCCTTCGATGCCGTATCTATAGTATTGCCTGCTTCCTGAAGCTTCTTCTTTGTCTTGTCCAGAATATCACCGAAACTGCCGAAATCTGTTTTTATCGCGCTAAGCAGTTTCCATACCTCACTTGACCGCTTTTCAATTGCCAGAGTTCTGAAACCCATCTGAAGCCCATTAAGAATTGCTGCCAGCGTAGTCGGACCTGCTACAATAACTCTGGATTCCCTCTGGATAATATCACAAAGACCGGGTCGTCTTAAAACTTCGGCATACAGCCCCTCGGTTGGCAGAAATAATATTGCAAAATCGGTAGTGCCGGGCGGGTCGATGTATTTCGTGCAAATATCCTTTGCTTCCTGCTTAATCCTGTATTCAAGGGCTTTATGAGCTTCCTCTGTCATTATTACATTTGCATTATCCTGGGCTTCGCAAAGCCTCTGGTAATCTTCAAGCGGGAATTTTGCATCGATAGGGAGGTAGAGGACTTCATCAAATTCTTTCGAGCGTCCGGGCATTTTAACCGCATACTCAACAACGCAGTTGCTTCCTTTCTTTGTAGCGATATTAACTGAATACTGTTCCGGTGTTAAAATCTGCTCGATTAAACTGCCGAGCTGGACTTCACCCCAGGTTCCACGTGTTTTTATATTAGTCAGAGCTTTTTTCAGGTCGCCGACACCAACGGCCAGGCTTTGCATCTCTCCGAGTCCCTTATGCACAAGTTCAAGGCGTTCGCTTACGAGTTTGAATGATTCACCAAGCCGTTTTTCGAGCGTAGCATGTAGTTTTTCATCCACGGTCGAACGCATCTCTTCAAGTTTTTTATCATTATTCGCCTGAATATTAGCGAGTTTCTCTTCAACTTTTTCTTTCAACTGGTCAAGTTTTGTTTCGTTTGACTGTGTAAGTCTGCCGAGTTGCTCAGAAAACAGAGTGATTTCATTTTTCATTAAGGAAGATGATTCTGAAAGCTGTTTAATAAGTATTTCAGTAACGGCTTTAAGCGAATTAGCCAGCTCTTCGCGTGCCTGTTTCGCCGAGTTACCCTGTTCAGCCTGAAAATTTTGAAGTTTTGTGTCAGTTGCCTGCCTGAAATGCTCCAGCTTTTTCTCAATGCTGTTGGAAAGGTTTGTAAGGTTAAGACTGAATGATTCAAGCTGCGACTTCTGCATATTTGAAATATCCATAAACCTGCTGAACAGCGACTCTCCGAATTTGTTGAACGAGGAAGTTAATTCTTCTCTCGATATTTTTGCATTCAGCGAAGCTTCTTCCCGGTTTCGAAGCGATTCATCTTTTACTGTCTTCTCTATTCTATAGAAGTAATCAGTAAGATTTTTTTCCAAAACAGTATTATCCAAAGAGCTGCTTTTTTGTCTGAACAGAATGTAAAGTATTAATAGCAGAGAAAAAATACTTATTAAAAGTAACAGGACAGGGATTATTTGATTCATTGCAACCTCTAAAGGATAATTAAGAGGAAAATTATCATACATCACGGATTAATTTTAGCCTTACCAGTACTGCTTTGGGAAGCTTTAACCGAAATGTACCGCTTAATTTTGGCAATAATAATAAATTAACAGCACAATATAAAAAAAAACAGGCAGATTCCTATTTTATAATATTTAAAAAAATGTTAATTTTATGAAATAAAAAAAACTGATTCTTTAAAGATAAATATGTTGGAGATAACAGGATGAAACTTAGCAAAAAAGACTCGGATCTTTTTTACAGGCTTATGTCAGGGCTGCAGGCGTACGTAAATAAACAGTTGAAGATTATCCCGTATATTGATACTATGGAAAAATTTAGAAAATTCCATGAGAAATCAAAGCTTACCGTGCGTAACGCACTATGGGAAAATCCGCGGTTTATCAACAACTTTGTCCAAGAGAACCCTGAAAAATTTCCTCCGGATGAACTGGAGATTATCAACGGATGGGGAAGGTTTATTATGTATGGCTTTTTTATCTACCGGTATATGAAGGATTATACACTTTTAATAGGCAATGAACATAATGTTTATGCTGTACTGGGTATCAGCAATGGTATTGATGAAGTCTATTATAAAAAGTCCCTGCCTATTCTGGTAAAAGCCGTACTGTTGCCATTCAAGGGATGTATAGTATATGACGGGGTTTTTGATACTTATGATGTTGGCTTTACTCTTGCTACACACGAAGCTTTAAAGCAGGACTATATTTATGCCAGGGAAAACAATACGATAATCATGTCACTTGATTCAGGTAACTCTGTATCTAATCTTATTCAGGCAACAAATGTTGCTAAACCAGTTGTTAACAATAACTGGGGTGCCCGTGATTTCAAGCCTGACCGAACCCGCTTTTAAATGCCTTGTATCGAATGAATGTAATCTGAATTAGTAATATCCGTCCTTAAACAGCATAATTGTAAAAATGTTTCTGATATATATAAGATGAAACTTAATAAAGAATATCCGGATGTTTTTTATAAGCTTATGCCTGACCCCGGTTATAGTTAATAAATATTTAAGATCGTTCCGCCTGCCGGTCCCGCAGAAAAATATTGCGAATTAAAGAATGTATCAACATAGCAAGCTGATTTTATTATTTGCATTTGGTTATTTATTTGGTTATCTTTGTATTAAATAACTGACAGGTCTCTATTTAATAAACCTGCTTTATTATAAACAAGGTTCTTAGAAAAAAAGGTTTTTTTCTAATTACAATTAACAAACTTGTTTATTACGTATTAAAAATTAACTAATTTTTAATTATAATTTAATCTATATTAAATTATGTAGAGGAGTCTATCGTCCCTCTAACAAGTCAAGCAATATTTTACTATAAAATTTGCAACTATCAAAGTTATTAGTGTAAAATGTGCTTTCTAAAAAAAAATGATTATGATTATGATTATGATTATGATTATGATTATGATTATGATATAAGAAGGAAAATTTGCCGTATGTCCTTTTTTTAAGTTTTTTTTATCATCAGGCGGGAGGGTTATAGTGGGTAGTTCTAAATACCTGGCATTCTTTTCCTGTTTTGTACTTTTTATTGGAATTTTGCAGGCTCAGCCTGTTCTGACCAGTTCTAACAATAGACTTTATCCCGATTTCCGCTCTCTCGAAAGTCCCTTTGCTCCCGGCGCTCATGTAAGTCCGCATGAGAACTATGCAAAGTTTACTCCTTATGCCTGGGGCAGACTGCCCGGCGCACTGCCTGAAAAAGACAGGATGATTACTCTTTCCGCCGGATTCAGACTGCGCGGTATAAAAAATGATGAATATCTCGCACTTTTATCCCCGACAATGGAATATCCTGCCAATATTTATCTTAATGGAAAACTAATCAGCAAACGCGGAGACTATCAGTCCGGTTATACTAACCGCCTGCACAGAGCAGTATCTGTTTTTCTCCCTCCCGATCTTTTGTATTATCATCCCGACAGTATTAACCATATTGCTTTCCAGCTTTACCCGAAGTATGGCGAAACGCTCCGTCCATTTGCCCGTCCCTTTATTACCGGTGTAAATGAAGCCTCCCATGATGAATTCTGGCGCAATTTACTCGGACCGAACTTTGCCTTTGCCGTCTTTGTATTCTGTCTGATCTCATTCTTCTATTTCCTGCAGCTTCATCTGACAAGGAGACGGTATGACATCAGTTACTATCTCTACTTCGCCCTGCTGAACCTCGCGCTGTCAGTTTCACAGTTCAACAATGCCTTTTCGTTTGATTATGCGGACATAATGATTCATGAGAAGATATCTAAAATTGCATACTGCTTTGTTTCTATGTATGGCTTCATTTTTATCATGGAATTCTCGAATATACTTAAATATAAAGACGTTTACAGAAAAATTACCTATCTTGTATTCTCATTCCCTGTTATTATTCTGCTGTTTCAGTCTGATTTATCTGCGATATTACAGGTGTTTGTTTTTGTTTCGACCTGTATTTTTATTCCTGTAAATTTGTTAAACATTGTAGTATGTATTCTCTTTCTGATTAAAAAACCGGGCAAATACTCGGCTTTGCTTTTTGTCCTCAGATTTAGCACACTCTTTTTTTTCGCCCATGATTATCATTATCTGACAGTACTTGGTGTTAAGCCCTACGCGCTTCTGCTACCGTATCTGATGTTCATTACAAATATTTTTATATTCCTCATGCTTGCCTGGGAGCAGGGGGAAGCCTATCAGCGGTCGGTTGAGCTTTGTTCTGAGCTTGAAACTCTGTCCGGCAGTCTCGAACTCAAAGTTGAGGAAAGAACGAACCAGCTTCAGGAAACCATTTTGCGCCTGAATGCTGAAATTGATGCCCATCATTCTGCGCAACGTGAACTTAAAGCTGTTAATGCTACCAAGGATAAACTTTTCTCCATAATTGCCCATGATCTTCGCAGTCCCTTTAACTCACTTATAGGAATAGGGGAGGTTATAACCGAAATGCTTGACGAGGGGGATATCGAGCAGTCCAAAGATATGATGACTCATATCAAATCCACCGCGAGGAACGCATACGATCTTCTGCAGAATCTGCTCGAATGGGCCAATGTTCAGCGTGGAGCCTATAATTTCAGACCGGAGAAATTGTCAGTCAGCTCTGATATGGAGGAATCCTTCGGCCTCCTTATGCAGGCGGCGTGGCTGAAAGAAATTGAACTCGAAACAGATATCACCCGCGGACTGTATGTCAAAGCCGATAAGAATATGTATAACGCCATATTAAGAAATCTTATCAACAATGCCATTAAGTTTACTCCTAAGGGTGGTACGATTACTTTTTCCGCCGGATATAATAAAGACTTTATGGAAATTAAAGTCAGTGATACCGGCGTTGGCATGAGTCAGGAAGTTATGGATAATCTTTTCAGAAAAGATGTTAATGTTACAACACCGGGAACGGAAAATGAAAAGGGCACCGGACTCGGACTCATACTCTGCAAAGAACTGGTTGAAATTCAGGGCGGTAAAATAGAAGTAAGCAGCCGGACAGGCAACGGCAGTGTTTTCAGCTTTACGTTGCCTGTATATCCGGTGGCTTAATTGTATTGTTACGTTCTTTTTTGGAATTTAGCGTTGCCCGTTGCTCTTTTCTAAATAAAATAGTATTATCGCTATGTTTTATTTGAAATATATCTTAGAAATAACCATATCCTCTGCTTTTAAGAATTTTTCGCGTTGTTTCAGATTTATGCACCGTTGATAACTGATATAAAAAAGAAGTAAAAATAATAATATTATTATTGGGATAAATTCAACATGATTATTTTACAGATGGCGGTGGGCGCTTTCGTTTTTAGTGCCATACTTAGTTTTTTCCTGGCATATAAGAATTATGAGCGGGAATTAAATGTATATTTTTTCCTTATATCTCTTTCCATTGTGATTAATACCTGTGTATTATACGTGGAGTATTATACTCATGATTTGCAGGCATGGATTCTTTTGGAGAAGATAGAGAGCGCAAATTTATTATGCTTTACCGCTACGGTCTCTTTCTTTCTGCAGTTGCTGACAAGGGTTCGCTTTAAGAAGTGGTTTTATGCCAGTTTAGGATTGCTGTCTGTCTTCTTTATTATTAATCTGGTCAGTCCTTATGGTGTTGCCTTATCTTTTATTGGAAAACATCCGAATGGTGATGGTTCCAATGGATTCGAAACTTTCGTAACCCGGTCCTCTGTGTGGTTCATTCCTCTTGTTCTGTTCAGCATATTTTATCTTGTATATATTGTTAAAATCATTATACGCTATTACAGGCGTGGCAAAAAAGAGAACGCGATACTTCTTGTCATGGTATTTGTTCCGGCTGTAATTGCTACGTCCGTTATGCTTGCGGGTTATCATCTGTTAGTCTCTAAATTCTTGTCCGAATCATGTTTCTTATTATTTATTCTTATTGTTTTTAAGTGGAATTTTGAAAGTATAATTAAATCAGGTCAGATAAAAGCTGACCTTGTTGCGAGTGAAAAGCGTTACCGGCAACTGTTTGAAAATGCTCCTATCGGCATCTACCATGCTTCCCCTGACGGCAAATTTCTTATGGCTAATCCCTGTCCTTGTCAGAATGCTCGGCTATGACTCATTTGAAGAACTAAGCAGTCATAAAGACAGTAACCGCGGGCGTTATCATAAGCGCGGGCTTCAGTATTCCTTCAATGAGTTTGAGCATAAAAATAGTTTTGTCGAAGAGACTGTTCTTATTACGAAAGATAAAAAAGAATTATATGTCAGGGAGAACGCGCACGTTATGCGAGATAATGAAGGCAGCATTATCTGCTACGAAGGCACTATCGAGGATATGACCGACAAAAAGAGCATTGAGCAGGAGCTTTTATCTGCCAAAGACAAAGCCGAACAGTCCGATAAGCTTAAGTCGGAATTCCTTGCGCAGATTTCACATGAAATCAGGACTCCCATAAATACAATTCTTAATTTTACCGGTTTAATGTATGAAGAACTTCAGCATGGTTCAAATGAAGATATAGAAACATATCACAGCATGACTGCAATGGCAGGGCACAGGCTTATACGCACGATTGACTTAATACTTAATATGGCTCAGTTGCAAAGCGGTGCTTATGAACTTCATATTGATAAGATTAATCTCAGTCAGAGTATTGTTAATATTATCAGGGATTATAAGTATCAGGCAACTGCCAAAGAGCTTGAACTTACCTGTGAACTGCCGGAAAAGAACATCTTTGTGCAGACCGATGAATACCTGGTAAACCAGGTATTCGTAAACCTTATTGACAATGCCATGAAATTCACGGACGAAGGCTCGGTAACTGTCCGGCTGGTTAATGTAAATAATTCCCTGCTTTTTGAGGTTGAAGATACAGGCATTGGTATATCGGAAGACTATCTACCGCGTTTATTTAAGCCTTTTACACAGGAAACACAGGGATACACCCGCAGTTACGACGGCAACGGTCTTGGTCTTGCTTTGGTTAAAAAATACTGTGATATAAATAATCTGCGTCTTGAAGTAAAAAGTCAGAAAGGCAAAGGGTCATGTTTTTCTGTGTATTTTAATGACAGTCACCTTGTTAAGGACGAATAATTCCGCGCGTATAACCCGGATACCCCGCAATGTTGTCAGGTTAAGACAGAAAACTTTTATTGCGCCCTTTCAGGGCTTTTGGGGTTATCGGGGGTATTCATTTTCACAGGGCGGATGCCCTGTGCTGTTATATTATGCCCTTTCAGGGCAAACGCAAATAATAAATTACCAATTCCCGACACATCGAAGCCCTGAAGGGGCGTTATATGTTAGCGATGGGCAGCCCGCCCATCGGGGAAAAATGAAACGAACGAAACAGAAATTCACACACACCACGCGTTAACCTGACAGCATTGGGGAACATCCCGAGTATTTCATAAAATCCCCACGGGTCAATCGGAAAACTCCAAGTACCTCATGAGAGCGTCACGGGTCAATCGG
>JBAXDX010000026.1:0-32518 GCA_037140715.1 Ignavibacteria bacterium | reverse complement strand
CAAAGAATACACTAAAAGAGTCGGCGAATACACTAAAAGAGTCAAAGAATACACTAAAAGAGTCGGCGAATACACTAAAAGAGTCAAAGAATACACTCGGAGTGTATTTAAATACTCTTTTAGTGTATTTAAATACACTAAAAGAGTATTCTTTGACTCTCCGAGAGTATTCATCGACTCTTTTAGTGTCGGCGCCGACTCTTTTAGTGTCAACGCCGACTCTTTTAGTGTCAACGTTGACTCTTTTAGTGTATTTCCCATACTTTCAGACTGTCCTGGCATTCTATTTGATTATAAGCAGACACTTATTTTTTCTTACCGGGAATCTAAAAGAGCCGGTCGCTCTGTTTTGAGAATGATACTGACCTCCGTCATAGACCCTGATTATTCGGGAACAGCTGCTGACAGTAAATTTAGAATATGATTCCCTGTCATAAACAACACAGAGCTGTTTTTTTTATTAAAATCATAAATAAAATTTCCTTTTCATCAGTCTGCCCGAACCGGTTGCCATTCAGCTGTTATTTATCTTCTGCATTAAATCACTAAGCTTATTTAAGGCTTCAAGCGGGGTGATGGCATCAATTTTTATGTCTCTGATTTCCTGTCTGAGAGAATCATCCTTCACCTCGAACAGGCTGAACTGAGCTTCATCTCTGGCTTTAAGCTTATTAAGCCTTGCCTTGCGTGCGTCATGGGGCGTTAATTCTTTTCCTTCAAGGTTTTCGAGTATTTCCTTAGCGCGGTTAGTTACAAAAAGGGGCAGACCGGCCATCTGTGCTACCTGAATACCATAACTGTGGTCAGCTCCTCCGGCAGAGACCTTATGAAGAAAAATCACCTTGTCGCCATATTCACGGACTTCAACCTTATAATTCTTTATACGCGGGAAAATCGTTGCCATTTCATTCAGTTCATGATAATGAGTAGCGAAAAGAGTTTTGGCGGCACAGTCAGGACTATCATGCAGATACTCAGTAATAGCCCAGGCGATTGAGATGCCATCAAAGGTGCTTGTTCCGCGCCCAATCTCATCAAGTAAAATAAGGCTGTGCCTGGAAGCATTGTTCAGTATGTTGGCAGCTTCCTGCATTTCAACAAGGAAAGTGCTTTCCCCGGCAGAGATATTATCGCTTGCACCAACACGGGTATATATCTTATCGACAATTCCAATAACGGCGGACTTAGCCGGCACGAACGAACCAATCTGCGCAAGCAGCACCAGCAGTCCGAGCTGCCTCAGATAAACTGATTTCCCTGCCATGTTGGGACCGGTAAGAATTATTATCTGGTCATCTTCATTGTTGAGCTTGTAATTATTAGGAGCAAATTTATCGCCGGGCTTTAGTATCCTTTCTACAACAGGATGACGGCTTTCAACTATATCAATTTTGCCTGTAAGATTAATCACGGGTTTTACATATCCATACTGGAAAGCACATTCGGCAAGCGAGATGTAACAGTCAAGCATTGCTATAATGCCGGCGTTATATTGTATCTTTTCGGCTTCACCGGCTACGGCAAGGCGGACTTCGTTAAACAGCTGGAATTCAAGGTCGGCAATCTTTTCTTCAGCGTTTAGAATTTTATCTTCATACACCTTAAGCTCAGGAGTAATATAGCGTTCTCCGTTTACAAGTGTCTGTTTGCGGATATAGTCTTCGGGGATTTTACTCCTGTTGGCATTGCTGATTTCAATATAATAGCCAAATACTTTGTTATAGCTTACCTTAAGGGAAGAGATGCCGGTGCGTTCGCGCTCGGTTCTCTGGAGGTCGGCTATCCATGTTTTGGCATTTTTCGACAAGTCGCGCAGTTCATCAAGCTCAGGGCTGTAACCATAGTTAATTACGCCACCATCCATAACAGCAAGGGGAGGGGAATCTACGATAGCTTTCTCAATTTGTACGGTAAGCTGATCCAGTACTTCAAGCTGTTCTCTGATTTTTATTAAACCCGGGGAGTTAACACTTTCAAGATGCAGTTTTATTAATGGTATCTTATTGAGGGAAGTCCTGACGGTAACAATTTCTCTTGGGTTTGCCTTGCCTGTACAGACTTTCGAGACAAGGCGTTCAAGGTCGCCTGTTTCTCTAAGTTCATTTAACAAATTATTCCGAAGGGTTTTTTCATTAAAAAACTCCTCAACGCATTCCTGTCTTTGTAGTATTGGTTCAATTCTGGTAAGCGGGGCAGAAATCCATTTTTTGAGCATTCGCCCGCCCATAGCGGTTTCAGTTTTATCAAGAATTGAGATAAGGGAACCCTCGCGTCCTCCATCATTCATGCTGTAAGTAATTTCAAGATTACGCTTGGTTGAGAAATCCAATACCATATAGTCTGAAGGATTATAGCGGGAAAGTTTATTTAAGTGGGACAGGTTTACCCGCTGAGTTTCCTGCAGGTAGTTTAATATCACGCCGGCAGCGATTATGCCAAGCTGAAGGTTTTCTATTCCGAAGCCTTTAAGGTTAACGGTCTTAAAGTGGCTGATAAGGCTGTCGCGGCAGTAATCAAAGTTGAAAATCCAGTCGTCTATCCTGGAAATTCTGATTGTCTGGTTAATTTTTTGTGTAATAGAAGAGATAAACTCACGGTCCTTCTTATGTGCAAGTATTTCAGCCGGGCTGATGAGTTCAATCTGTTCTTTTATATCATCTTCTTTAGTCTCATAAGCAAAAAATTCACCCGTGGAAATATCGCAGAAGGCGATGCCTGCAAGTCCGTCTTTTATACAGACAGAAAAAAGGTAGTTATTTCTTTTATGGTCAAGTAGTTTATCAGATAAAGCAACGCCGGGCGTAACGACTTCAACAACCTCGCGCTTAACAATGCCCTTGGCGAACTTTGGGTTCTCGGTCTGCTCACATACGGCCACTCTGTAGCCTGAACGTACAAGTTTTGGCAGATATGTATCAAGAGCATGGAAAGGAAAACCGGCAAGTGGTGTTTCGCCTGACACGCCATTGGAACGTCTGGTCAGCGTTATACCTAAAACTTTGGAGGTGGTTTTTGCATCTTCTTCAAATGTTTCAAAAAAATCGCCAACACGGAAAAGTAATATCGTATCAGGATGGCTTTCTTTTATCTTATGGTACTGGTTCATTAAAGGTGTTGACATAATTCCTGTGATTTTTATACAAAAATATATCTAATAGACTATAAATACAATTTAACAGGGATGTAATTATATAGCTCCTGCTGAATAAATACAATTAAAAGATATGATTTATAGATAATTGCCGGATAATTTGCTAATTTATCCTGCCCTAAAATTAAACTCTTATATTTAAGAGCTTTTTTTTATATCATTATGACAGTCGGATAGTTTATATTAATTAGCGGTTGCCGTCTGTCTCAATTTTGTTTATTGGAAAATTTATATAAAATATCAATTATTTTTTCTCAGGTAGTCTATGTATGAAGTTAAAGGGAATAATGTAATACCTTTCGCAATTATCGGCAGTCAGTCAGGAGTTTTATTTAACGGGGGGAATGCTCCGTCCTATGAATTTCATATCTCGCGTGAGGTAAGGCAAAAGTATAAATTCGAGGAAACTCTTTTTTCATTTAATGGTAACGTAATATTTGCGAATTTCCATGCCTCAAGAGTTTTTACGAAAAAACTGAATGAAAAAAGAAGTCCGGAGGATATGGTCAGAGTCGGACAGGTTAATGCAATGGGACTGTTAGACGAGATTTATCATTATATTTTAAGGCAGTATGAAGCGCGGGTTAATCCGGAAGTGTTTACCCGGGCAGTTGGTTACTTAAAGAAATCACTTGGCGAAGAGGAGTTTAATAAAACTTTAACCCGCTTTGTTGAAACCTTTCCGCCGGTTAATGTTCAGAATGGACAGCTTCGCGCTGCTGACTATCTTAGTCTGTCAACTGACGGTAAGCCGAATAATGAAATTGTAATTGAAGAGCTGCTCCTTTTATACTTTGCTAATTTCAATCCGGCAAACTCGCTGTTCAAGGAACTGTTTGACGATATCGGCTTAAAGACTAAAACTTCTTATAAAGGATTAATCATTAGTCTCGATAAGTTTTTCAAGAATGAAAAGCCTTATGGTCCGGATAACCAGTATATATTTGACTTATTGCGCACGCCGATACTAAACAATCCTGACAGCCTTGAAGAACAGTTAAAGTATGTCTTAAACCGATGGAATCTTATAATAGACAAAAAGTATAAAGACAAGCTTTTAAGCGGAATGGATCTTATAAAGGAAGATAAACGAATGTTTTTTGGCGGAGGAGGCGGAGCGCCGTCTGTAGTTCCGAAATATAAATCAGGTTTTGACGACAATGATTTCCTGACGCTTGGCAAATCGGGTTATCGTTATGGGCGGGACAGCTATAAAGATTATCTTGAAACCGAGAAGTTTACGACTGATATTCACTGGATGCCACAGGTAGTTTTGCTGGCTAAAAATGTTTATGTATGGCTTGACCAGTTGTCCCAAAAATATAACCGCGCGATTACAAAGCTTGACCAGATTCCTGATGAAGAACTGGATATACTTGCCCAAAGCAATTTCACAGGGCTTTGGTTAATCGGGCTTTGGGAAAGAAGCCGCGCTTCACAGAAGATAAAACAGTTTGCCGGAAATTTTGAAGCGGTGCCTTCGGCTTATTCAATTTATGATTATGTAGTATCTTATGAACTTGGCGGGGAAGAATCATTCCAGAATCTTAAATATCGCTGTATGCAGAGAGGAATCCGGCTTGCCAGTGATATGGTGCCGAATCACATGGGAATTTATTCTAAATGGATTATTGATCATCCTGATTATTTTATTCAGTCAGCGCACAGCCCTTTTCCAAACTACTCGTTTACCGGTGCTGATTTATCTGATGATCCAAATATTCAGCTCAGGATTGAAGATGGTTACTGGTCGAAGACGGATGCGGCTGTGGTATTTCAGAGAACTGACAACCGTTCGGGCGAAGTAAGGTTTATTTATCATGGCAACGATGGCACTAATATGCCATGGAACGATACGGCTCAGCTTGATATGCTGAAGGATTATGTAAGGGAAGCCGTTATTCAAACTATTTTCCATGTTGCGAAGAAAACTTCAATCATTCGTTTTGATGCGGCGATGACCCTGGCAAAGAAACATTTTCACAGGCTCTGGTATCCTCAGCCCGGAGCGGGAGGCGACATACCTTCGCGTTCTGATCATGGACTGAGGCAGGAAGATTTTGACAGCTTTTTTCCAAAGGAATTCTGGCGGGAAGTAGTTGACAGAATCAATCATGAGATGCCTGACACGCTTCTGCTTGCGGAAGCTTTCTGGCTGATGGAAGGCTACTTTGTCCGCACTCTCGGAATGCACAGGGTTTATAATAGTTCTTTTATGCACATGATAATGAAAGAGGAAAATGAAAAGTACAGAGACTTAATCTCGAATACGCTTGAATTCAATCCTGAAATCTTAAAGCGCTATGTCAACTTCATGAGCAACCCTGATGAAGAAACAGCAATCCGCCAGTTTGGTACTGACGATAAATATTTTGGTGTGGCTATTCTTATGGTTACGCTTCCTGGTCTTCCAATGTTTGCCCACGGGCAGGTAGAAGGCTACTCGGAGAAATATGGTATGGAATATAAACGGGCTTACTACAGCGAACATCCGAATGAATACCTTGTGGAACGCCATAAGCGCGAGATATTTCCGCTTATGAGTAAGCGATATATGTTCAGCCAAGTAACGGATTTCTGGTTCTATGATTTTATTGATTCAAACGGCTACATTAATGAAAACGTCTTTGCCTATACAAATAAATCAGGCAATGAACGCTCGATTGTAATTTATAATAATAAGTATGATGAAGCCAGAGGCTGGATAAATAAAACAACTGCTAAAGCTGTTCCGACCGGTCACGGGGAAGAAAAGACAATCGCTTACAGTAATCTTGCTCAGGCACTTGATTTAAAGACGCAGGATAATTATTTCTATATCTATCGTGATCATCAGTCAAATCTTGAATATATCCGTACTGGCGAACAGTTAAGTAATGACGGACTCTATGTCGAACTGAAAGGTTTTAATTATCATGTTTTTCTCGATTTTATGGAAGTTTTTGACCAGTCAGGCGAATATTTTAATCTGATGGATCACCTGAACGGCTCAGGAACTCAAAATATCGAAGGATTAAGAATAGAGCTTAGGCTTGTGCCGGTTCATGAAAGCTTTATGCGCTTGTTTGATAATGAGTTGCTTGAAGATATGTCCGAACTTTATGTTATAAATACAGAAGCTGAACAGATAAATGAAGCTGTTAACTTCATGCTTAATAAATATCGTTCAATCATTAACGAAATTAAACTCAGACTTAACCATGTGGCAGATATAAATCCGATTATTAATGAATTTAAAAAAGGACTGACCGTTCTTAAAGACCTGAATGAAATACTTACTGATGATGATTTCATTCTTGAGAATGAAATTGTAACCCGCAGCTTTAGAAAAGCAATTATGATTAATTCGCAATCGGATTATCCGCGTAGCCTGCTTATTTATCTCATCTGGCAAACTTTAAATAATCTTAAAATGATACGACCCGAAAGCGATTCTGGTATTCAAAGTCTGATGATAGCTGATGAACTTCTGTTATTTAATCCAATTGCTAAAATTCTTAAGCGTTTAGGCCGCGGCGATAAGGACGCTGAGCAAATAGCCGGACTAATTAGAATTCTTCTGAGATTTAATCCGCTATATTTCCATTTACCCAAAGAGTCTGTGGTAAAAAAGGAAGAACAGCCTGTTATGTTCCAGAACAGGGTACTCAATCATAAGCTTACGCAGAGAGAAGGTATTTTTATTGAACAGCTTATCTCTGACAGCGATGCGCGTCAGTATATCGGAGTAAACTACTTCCAGGGCGAATGGTATTATAGCAAAGAAAGCTTTGAGGAGTTGTCCGACTGGATATTTACTATAAGACTTGTCAGTTATTTAAGCAATAAACCGCTTCAGTCAGTTGAAAAACAGGAATTTCAGGATTATGTTTGGAGTGCTTTCCATTTGAACATATTCATCAGGGATATTTCGAGTCATTCGGAATACAAACTTACAAATCTGTATGACAATATCTTTCTTAAAAAAGAAAATTTGCCGGATGCGAAAATACCGGGTGAATAGCTGTTTCGGGAACCTGCGGACTAAAACATATCTGTGCGGAGGGATAATCTTTGCGGAATGTAATTTTGAGCCAAAATCGTATTTTTATGGGTTTTTAGCTGGTTAAATCTGTTGTGCTATATTTAATTAAAAACAAATCAACAGATTTAGGTAGTAATTCTTTGTTATATTTGTTATGTTTTACCTGGATTAGGAGATGCCGGTGACAGGACGTTCAGTACTTTATAAGATAGTAGTTTTATTTTTGGGTTGCGCCAGGACTTTATTCCCGCAACAATACCCGGATACTAAGGTGGATCGTCTGCTTAAAATTGGTATTGAGTCTATCGTAGATCAGAATTACCCGGATGCGGAACAGAAATTTAAGCAACTCGATGAATCATATCCTGAGTTGCCATTTGGCAATATTTATCTGGCTGCCGTCAGGATTGCAAGTTCAGTAGATTTGGGTGAACCGTATGATGAAAGTTATATTTTAAGCCATTTCGAAAAGGCTGAAAAGCAGTCTGAGGTGCTTCTTGATAAAAATGAAAAGGATGTATGGGGACAATACTGCATGGCTCTTACCAAAGGTTATACAGCATATTACAGGGCATTGAACAGGGACTATATTTCAGCTTTTTCAAACGGACTTTCATCGATATCGCACTTTGAAAAATGTCTGCAGATAGATTCGAGTTTTTATGAGTCTTATATAGCTATTGGTACATATAAATACTGGAAAAGTGCAAAGACAAGTTTCCTGACGTGGTTGCCTTTTATTAAGGATGACAAACAGTCCGGTTTAGATTACCTTCGTAGTGTAATGGACAAGTCCACCTATAACAGGCATCTGGGTTATAACTCTCTGATATGGGTTTACATAAATGAAAAAAAATATCAGGCGGCGTTAAGCGAATGTGAAAAGGCGCTTAAAAGGAATCCTGAAAGCAGATTTTTTAAATGGGCGGAAGCCAGGGTTCTTCAGGATATAGACAAGAGAAGGGCGATAGATGTTTATAAAAACCTGCTGGAAAGTTATACAGGTATAAAAGATAATAATCACTATAATGAAATCGTGCTGAAGCACAAAATTGCGATGCTTTACTATGATTTAGGCGAGAATAAGAAAGCTCTTAAATTATGTTCGGAAATTTTAGCTGTAAACCCCATGAATGAATATGTGAAAGAAAGGCTCGACAACAGAATAGACAGAGTAAAAAAACTCAAAAAAGAACTCCAGTTACTTTAATTCTGTTTATACATATACAATTGAAAATATGAAAACTGAAGACAGAACACAGGCAGAATATGGCCATAAAAACAATTAATAAAAAGCGATATTTAGATAAGCTGATCGAAACGTGCAAGAGTAATCTGCCTAGCGTGAATGAAGAAATGCTGACGAAAGCTTTTGAACTGAGCTTTGAAGCCCACAAGAATGATTCTCGTGCTTCCGGCGAGCCATATTTCATCCATCCTTATGAAGTGGCGATGCTTATCGCCAGCGAGATACCGCTTGATGATGTTTCGGTAATATGTGCGCTATTGCATGACGTAGTTGAAGATACAGGATTTGACCTGCAGTTTATTAAAAAAGAATTCGGCAAAGAGATTGCCGAAATTGTCGATGGTGTAACTAAAATAGGCGGGGTATTTAGGGGGCAGGATATAATAAAGGCGGAGAATTACCGCAAGCTGTTGCTCTCAATGGTTAAGGATGTCAGGGTAATTCTTGTAAAGTTTGCCGACAGGCTTCATAATATGCGTACACTTGAGTTTGTATCTACTGAGAGACAACAACGGATAGCACGTGAAACCTTAGATATTTATGCTCCGTTTGCTCACCGCTTCGGTCTTGCAGGTGTTAAATGGGAGCTGGAGGATTTAGCCTTTAAATATTCGGACAAAGGAGCATACGAAGACATCGCGCGCAAAATAAAAAACAAACGTCGTGAGCGCGAAGGCTATATCCGTAAGTTTATCTCGCCGATTAAGGATAAATTAAAAGAACATAAAATAAAGTGCGACATAAGTGGCAGGCCCAAGCATCTTTATAGTATTTACCGCAAGATGATCAAACGCAATAAACCCTTTGAGGAAATATTTGACCTTTTTGCTGTCAGAATAATACTTGAAAGTAATGACTCCAATGAATGTTATTATGTGCTTGGGGTGCTTAACCAGATATATACTCCGGTACCCGATCGCTTTAAGGATTATGTCTCCATTCCCAAGACGAATAATTATCAGTCAATTCATTCGACAGTTATTGGTCCCGAAGGCAGGGCAGTTGAAGTGCAGATACGTACCAGAGATATGCACGAAATCTCGGAAAGAGGTGTTGCCGCCCACTGGAAATATAAAGGACATAAATTCACAGGGGACAGCGAGCTTGAACACTGGGGCGACTGGATAAGGTCTGTGTTTGATATTGAATCGAAAGACGAGGCGAGCAGGGAAATTCTTGCCAGTTTCAGACTGAATTTATATCAGGATGAAATTTATGTATTTACACCAAAAGGGGAATTACGCAGACTACCGGTAAAATCGACCCCTGTTGACTTTGCTTTTGATATTCATAGCGATGTTGGTTTTCACTGTATCGGAGCGAATGTTAACGGACAGATTGTACCGCTTCATACAATGTTGCATAGCGGCGACCAGGTTGAAATAATCACCTCAAAGAAGCAGCATCCAAACCGTGACTGGCTGATGTTCACAACTACCGGTAAAGCCAGGTCTGCCATTCACAGGTGGATAAATAAAGAGGAAAAAACCTTAATACAGGATGGAAAGAATATCTGGGATAAGAAAGTAAGGAAACTAAAACTTACTATCAGCCCCGATGATCTGGCTAAACTTTCCAAAACATTAAAATATGACGGAACCGGACCGTTTTTTAAAGCCATAGCCCAAGAAAAAGTGGACCTGGATAAAGTTCTTGTCCCGCCTAAGGAAAAAGAAGCTAAGGATACAGTAAAAGATCTGGAATTTGACAGTTTTACAAATACAGCCCGTGATGATGCAGGCGGAATTTTAGTTGACGGCGAGAATGAAAATGTAATGCACAGCTTTGCCAAATGCTGCAACCCGATTCCCGGAGATTCAATCATCGGCTATACTACAATTGGCGAAGGTATTAAAATTCACAGGAAAACCTGCGGGGAATTATTAAATAACGGAAAAAAAGGGGAGGATCGTCTGATACCTGTTCAATGGCCGCGAACCGAAAAAAGCCTCTTTATTGCTGGTATTTCAATAGTTGGTGAAGATATTTCTGGTATTCTAAAAGATATTTCGCACAGCATTACATCTTACCAGAACACAAATATTAAATCAGTAAATATCGATGCGAATAATTCAATGATTAAGGGCGCTATTACTTTGTACGTCAAGAACCTCGATCATCTTTCGAGGGTAATCGAGCGCTTAAAAAATAATAAGGGAATTTACTCTGTGGAGAGATTTCACAGCAGTAATATTTCCTGACATTCAGGCGAACTTATAATAAATGACAACAGCAGAAGAACGTATTCTCTCAATTGATTTTGGCAGAAAAAGAATCGGTATTGCTTTAAGCGACCCCCTGAAAATATTTGCTTACCCTTATAAAACAATCCTTAACGATCATACTTTTTGGAAAACGTTGCTTAAAATTTTGAACGAAAATAAAGTTATTAAAATCCTGCTGGGCTATCCGTTGAAAGAAGACGGAAAGAAATCCGAAAGCACGTTTATGGTAGAAAGATTTAAGCTCGAACTTGAAGCAAAAACCCCGATTCCTGTTATTTACTGGGACGAACGATACAGCTCGGTTACAGCAAAATCCAATATTATTGCCAGTGTAACCGGCAAAAAGAAAAGACAGGATAAAGGGCTTGTTGACCGTAATGCGGCTTATGTAATTTTGCAGGAATACCTTAATGAAATTTCAAATGGCAGGCAGGTTTTGTAATACTACTAAATGGTTAACAGAGAATTTTTATAACTATGTTCAGATTAAAAAATAAACAAATAGATTTGGAAAATGATATTTTTTTGTATTTTTGTTATACATATATAATCAGTTGAATAAATCAGAAAACATGCCTGAATTAAAAAGAATTACTGAACAACAATTCATTGAAAATATCGGATTAAAAGAGCTAATCGAAAAGGAATGCACCCGGGTAGCGGTGCGATGTAATACAGTAGTTTTCCAAAAACCATTAAGAACACAATAATCCTGACAGATGAATAAAAAATTTGTTACAATAATATTTTCAGTATTGTTCTCAATTATTCTTTGGGGGTCGATTACACTTTCCGGTACATACTTTACAACTCTTAAAGTGCCGGTAAAGCTGACAAATCTACATAAAGGCTACGCAATAGAGGATATTTCCACTAAAGAAACAAACCTCAGAGTAAAAGGAGAAGGCTGGAAACTTGCTTCGCTTTTATTGAGCAACGGGTTCGAATTTTTTGTTTCAACAGGTAGTAACCATGAATATAACTCTGTAAAATTAAGTAAATCACTTAGCGAGAACCCGTGGCTTTCCTCTTCACTTCAGGTTTTTGATATATCTCCCGATACAATGACATTCCGGTTAGAAAAAATCCAAAAAAAAAGGTTTAAGATCAAGGCTGATATCACACTTAATTTTAGAACAAATTTTGGAATTATTTCGCCACTAAGAGTTATTCCTGATTCTGTAACAGTTTATGGAACGCGCTCAATGTTAAGCGGTGTTGACTATATTCCGACTTTACCAAGAACATTTGAAAATCTGGATGAGAACGTTTCGCTTTACACAAGCCTGAGGCAAATCGATGGTTTCAGGTATGAGAAAAATTCATGTGAGATTACATTTGAAGTGCAGAGAATTGCAGACCGAAAATTTGAGGATATTCCGATTGAGACAACCAATGTCCCGGATGGATATACTATTACGCTGCTTCCAGGCAGGATGGCAGTTGTTCTGCGCGGGGGAATAAATGTGGTAGGAAAGATAAAACCTGAAGAAATAACGGTTGCAGTAGATTATAATAAGGTGCTATTGGATACGCTCGGCTATGCTGAACCGGTATTAAAGATTCCTGAGCATACAACAGTAATTGATGTAAATCCACCAAAACTAAAATATATAATTAAAAAGTTTTAAGATATGTTTATAACATTTGAAGGACTTGATTTTTGCGGCAAATCAACTCAGGTTACACTTCTTGAAGGATATCTTGAGAGAAAAAATAAACCGGTAAAGATAATCCGTGAACCAGGCGGAACAAAAATTTCTGAAAAAGTTCGTGATATCCTGCTTGATAAGAAAAACCACGAGATGTTCATCGAGACTGAGATACTTCTTTTTTCCTCAGCAAGAGCACAACTGGTCAGGGAAGTTATACGTCCTGCTCTTGACGGAGGCTTCTATGTTATTTCCGACAGGTTCCATGATTCTACTATTGCCTATCAGGGCTTCGGACGTGAAATTTCAATAGACTTTGTAAATACGATTAATGATTTTGCTATAGGCGATACTGTTCCCGACATAACTTTTTTTATTGATATACCGGTTGAAGAAGCGGAAAAAAGAAAAAATACAAGAAACAGGGGAGAGCTGGACAGAATTGAAGTCTCCAGGAACAGTTTTTATCAAAAGGTTCGCGAAGGTTATCAATATCTGGCTGAAAAAGAAAAAAGAGTGAAGGTAATAAATGGTCTTTTGTCAATCGAAGAAATCAACGATATTATTATAAAAGAAATTGAGAAGTCAGAGAAATTGAAAGGAGCTGAGTATATAAATGACAAGTAAGTCTAAATATTTATTTATACCGCTGATAGTTATTGTCTTTTCGGGTTTTTTCAAAGGCGATGGTGATATTTATTTTCAGGTATCAAAGAATATAGATATTTTTGGCAGGGTATATAAGGAAGCAGCATTTAATTATGTAGATCAGCTTAATCCTGAAGAATTTATGGTATCCGGAATTAACGGAATGCTTGCCTCGCTTGATCCGTATACAGTTTTTATGGATGAAAAACGAAAAGGGGACATTGATCTGCTGACAAGCGGTAAGTATGGCGGTATTGGCGTGTCAATCGGACTCAGAAATAATAATATCACTATTATTGACATACTTGACGGCTATTCGGCGCAGCGTCAGGGAATAAGAATTGGTGATATTTTGACCATGGTTAATAATACTAAAGTTACAAAAGAAAACTTTGAAGAAGTTTCTTCACTTGTAAAGGGTACTCCGGGAACAGAAGTGGAACTGACTATACAAAGGGGAACCGATGAAATACTTAAGGTAAAACTCCAGCGTGAGGAAGTAAGTGTAAAGAATCTTGTATATGGTAACTTCGTACCGGAGAATAGTAATAACGTGTATCTTAAACTTGTCGGTTTTTCACGAACTGCCGGCGATGAGATGCAAAAGATTCTAAATGAGCTTAAAAATAAGAAAGAAATTAAATCCGTTGTTTTGGATTTACGTGGAAATCCTGGCGGACTGCTTGAGGCCGCAGTAGATGTATGTGAAAAATTCTTAAAGAAATATCAGCTGATAGTTTCAGTCAAAGGGAGAGATTCCACAGGTTCAAAAGCCTATCATTCCAGAGAAGAACCGGCTGTGGGGAACGCGAAAGTAATTGTACTCGTTGACAGCAGTTCAGCTTCTGCAAGCGAAATTGTTACAGCTGCAATTCAGGATCATGACCGCGGAGTTATTTTAGGCACTAATACATTTGGCAAAGGATTGGTTCAAACCATAGTCCCTCTTTCCTATAATACTTCGCTTAAAATTACTACAGCAAAGTACTTTACTCCAAGCGGAAGGTGTATTCAGAAAATTAATTACTCTAAAAATAATAAGATTTTTGCAGATAATAATATAGCGGGTGGAAAGTCCTATATGACAGATAACAACAGAAAGGTCTTTGACGCCGGCGGTATTCGCCCTGATACATTTGTTGTAAACAATACGGAAATAAATATAATTGAGGACCTTCAATCAAAAGGACTAATCTTTAAGTTTGCGACTAACTTCACAAGCAGGCAAAAGAAAGAAGATTTTGTAAAGACCTCTTCTGATGTCATATACAACAGTTTTCTTGAATTTTTGAAGATGCAAAATTATAGTTATAAATCGAAAGCTGAAAAACAGATAAGTGAACTTCTGTCCACAGCCGAAAAGGAAAAATACAGCAGGGTAATAATCAACCAGCTTGAAGGCTTAGAGGGGAAAATAAAAGATTTAAGGGATATTGAGATTAAGAATCATAAAAATGATATTGTGGCAAATCTTAAAAATGAAATTATTACTCGTTATGAAGGCAGTTTGGGAAGAATAAGGGAATCGTTAAATACTGATAAACAGTTTAATGTTGCGCTTGATGTCATTCTGAACGAAGGTATATATAAGCATCTTTTAACACATCATTAATATTAAAAGCCAGGCAGAGTTACATTCTGAGATTATTCACAGCAAAAATATAAGGTAATTTCATTCCTGATAATTTAGACATGTCTTAGGTTCTTAAGTCTTTCATCTTTTTAGATTTAGATGTATTTTTGCGCATCTGTTTATTTAGATAATCAATAATATTAAAGCGTAAATTGCTTTAATAACATAATTACAATGAAAAAATTAAATTTCTTTTTTAAGAAAGACCCTGTATTTGACAGATGCCCGGGTTGTAACGGTCTTGGAACACTACACAGACCAAAAACAAAAAACTGGAAAGAAAGCCTTATTAAAAACCTTACTTTTTTTAAGCTTTACAGGTGCAGAACCTGTGGATTCAGGGGCTATATTCCAGTTTGGAGAATTACATTCCACAGTTTTATTACGCTGGGTTATTATGTTGTAATAGTCTTAATTGCAGCTTATCTTATTTTGAAGGTGTTAAATAACTATAATCGGTAATCCTGTACAGGATTTTTTGTATTTATGTGTTTTCATGGTCAGCTGTATTAATTAACTGTTCAGGCTGACAGTCTTATGCTTAAAAAGCTGAAGACGATTAATTATTAATAATGGAGGAACAATGTCAGAAGAAAATACTGAAACCAGTCAGTATGAATTTAAGGCTGAGATTAAGCAGCTTCTTAATATCTTAGTCCATTCTCTGTATACAAACAGGGATATTTTTCTACGTGAATTAATTTCCAATGCTTCAGATGCTTTGGATAAACTTAGATTTGAATCTATCAGCGGTACTGAATTGGCAGATAAAGACCTGTCGCTTGAGATTCATATTAATTTCGATAAAGATAAAAATACAATTACAGTTTCTGATACCGGCATCGGTATGACAAAAGCTGAGCTAATTGCGAATATAGGCACAATCGCTAAGTCCGGCTCGGCTGAGTTTATTAAGAAGGTATCTGATGAGAATAAAGATATTTCGAACATTATCGGTAAATTCGGCGTTGGTTTTTATTCTGTATTTATGATTGCTACTGAAGTTGAGATTAAGACCAGGTCTTATCTTAAAGATGAACCTGCCATGATTTGGAAGTCGGACGGACTTGGCAGTTATGAAATTTCACAGCTTGACGAGGATATTAAGCGCGGAACTACAATCGAGATATTCTTAAGGGAAGATGCAAAGGAATTCGCTGAACAGTGGAAACTCCAGAGTATAATTAAAAAACACTCCAATTTTATTTCTTTTCCGATAATCCTTGAAAAAGAAAAAATAAATACTGTGTCAGCATTGTGGCGCGAACCAAAATCCACAATAAAGAAAGAGCAGTACGATGAGTTTTATAAATCTTTGTCATACGATTCAGATGAACCATTGGATTTACTCCATATCTCTATTGATGCACCGATTCAGTTCAACAGCCTTCTTTTTATCCCGAAGAAAAACTCTGATGTATTTGGTTTAAACAGGAATGAGTACGGACTGGATATGTATGTTAAGCGCGTGCTTATACAGCATAAGAATAAGGAGTTGCTGCCTGAATTCTTAAGTTTCATTAAAGGTGTTGTTGATTCAGAGGATCTGCCGTTGAATATATCGAGAGAAACGTTGCAGGAAAATGTTGTATTTAATAAAATCGCTTCAAATATTACCGGACAGATACTTTCGCATTTGCTTAAGATGGTTGCCAGCGATGCTGAAAAGTATAAGATATTTTGGAAAGAATATGGCAAGATTTTCCGACTTGGTTATGGTGATTACACCAATCGTGAAAAATTTGCCGATTTGGTAAGATTTGATTCATCTTTTAATTCATCTTCAGATGTGCTTACTTCGCTTGCTGATTATACCAGCAGGACGAAGCCGGAGCAGAAAGAAATTTATTATTTATCCGGTGCGAGCCGCGAAGCTGTAATCGCTGCCCCGCATCTTGAGATTTTCCGCAACAAGGGGCTTGAAGTTCTCTTCCTTTATGATCCGATTGATGAATTCGTAATGGATTCGCTCAGAACTTATAAAGAATACACACTTAAGGCGGTCGAACAGGTCGATATGAAGAGTCTTGATAAGTTTGAAGACGTAATAAAGAAGGAAAAAACAGCCGAGCCGCTTGATAAGGAAAGCGAAGAACAGTTTGATGGTCTCTTAAAACGTATTAAGGAAATACTCGGAGATCGTGTTACGGAAGTTAAGGTTTCCGAAAGACTTTCAGACAGCCCTTCCTGTCTCAGTAATCCCAATGAAGGGATGACCTCCCAGATGCAGAAGATAATGCACATGGTAAATAAAGATCTATCAATTCCAAAGAAAGTTTTTGAAGTCAACAAAGATAATAAACTTATAAGGAACCTGTTAAAAATCTATATCAGCGACCCGAAAGATGTTTATATAGATCAGGCGGTAGAGCAGTTATTTGAGTCTTCGCTGTTACTTGAAGGCTATTTGAATGATCCGCACAAATTAGTCAGCCGTATAAAGGATTTGCTTGAGAAATCGAGCGAGTGGCACTCGGCAGTCAGAGGCTAAAGGTTTTTTCATTAACCCCGGGCAGAGCGCGCCGGGGTTTTTCATATCCGGAATTATTTCCATGAACAATTAAGCCATATTTTGTAATGATAAATCGGTTTATACAATTTAGGAATCAGTTGATTGGTCTAAAATTAAAAACCCTTGTAATTGTTTATTTACAAGGGTTTTATATTTCGCTGCCTCGCCAGGGCTCGAACCTGGGCTCTTCTGATCCAGAGTCAGACGTGTTGCCAATTACACCACGAGGCAGTTTAGTTTTATAGTTCCAAATATAACAAAACTTATAAATTACTCCAAACTAAACTATTAGATATGAAGCTAATATTTTTATTTAAAAATAATTTAGAGTAATTAAATTTAATACTTGACACTTGGTGTTCTATTATGTAAGTTAGACATCAGATAACCGGTTATAATGTGAATGAAGATTAATTATCTTCAGGGTACTTGATTATTTGTTCTATTGCACTTATTTTTCATTAAATTAATGGTTCCCGTTCTCGATTAGTTTTTTTTAGTCCATTTTTGATTCTATGTTTGGTTAAACATTGTTTGCATTACTCACAACAAATAGGAGAAAGTAGATGATAACAGGAAAAAGAGAAAAGACATATTAAACAATTTGATTGCCGAACGATTATGCAAGACATCTTTCGGTTGAATAAGTAAAGAAATAAAATACATTTGCTGGAGACAGGTTATAGCAACCTTCTCCAGTTTTTATTTTAAAGAAAATAGATATATTCCCTTTCTGTCCGGACAATTTTTCCTTCCAACCAGACCTGATATTAATCATGAACTTATTTCATGTCAACAACAGACCTAAGAAAAGTCAGGAAGAAAAGAGTACGGATATACACTTTGCATTGTCACAGATTATCGGTTGCAGGTTCATGTTAAACAGAAAAGGACTCAAAGCTCTTTTTAGATAGTATGGAAACGTTGTGTTTTTGCCAGCCTGACCATCCTAATGTATGAAAATGCTTAATTTGAGCCAAACGAAGCGGGAGCATTATTTAAATAACTAATGGTCAGTTTGGCAGAAAACAGGTAAATCCACAAAATTTAATCTGCTATTATCATTATAAATTTAATTTTTATTCCGGTTAACCGGGTATGACCGCGTTACCGTGTTGAAATATTATATCATACATAATTTGGAACAAGTCAATTTATTCCGATGTTAGACAATATATATGCTGGTGTCTCATGGATGATTTCCAGATGACTTTAAAGAGTTTTTTATGGTATATTATTATATTGATTTTCGTATTTTTGTGTATATTGAAACTGCGTATAGATATTTTTAGCGTTTAACATATAATTTTGCATAAGCTTTATGAAATAACTAGGAGAATGATAAAATTGATAATAACTAAGCAATTTACTAATCGGGAAAGCCAGTCATTAGACAAATATTTACAGGAAATTGGTAAGGTTGAGCTTTTGACTCCCGCTGAAGAAATAGAATTAGCTATAAGGATTAGAAAAGGCGATCAGAGTGCTTTGGAAAAACTGACCAAGGCAAATTTAAGATTTGTGGTTAGTGTTGCCAAACAGTATCAGAATCAGGGACTTTCCTTAGGCGATCTTATTAACGAGGGAAATCTCGGACTTATGAAAGCTGCCAAAAAATTTGATGAAACCAAAGGATTTAAATTTATTTCGTATGCGGTATGGTGGATCAGGCAGTCAATTCTTCAGGCAATTGGTGAGGATTCAAGAATCGTCAGACTTCCTCTTAACAGAGTCGGTACTTTAAGTAAGATTGCAAAAGCTCATAAAAGGCTCGAACAGGAATTTGAAAGAGTACCCAGCGTTGACGAGCTTGCGAAAGATCTGAATATTGATGTAGCTGAAGTGGTCTATGCTTTGGAAATTTCAGGACGCCATATTTCAATGGACGCGCCTTTTATACAAGGCGAGGAAAGCAATAACCTGCTTGGCATAATTCCGGATCCTCAGCCTGAGCCTGATTCGAAATTAATGACACAATCACTTAAGGAGGAAATTGAAAGCACTCTTTCCACTCTCTCTGAAAGAGAAGCAATTGTGATTCGAAATTATTTTGGCATTGATACCGAAAATTCGCTTACTCTTGAAGAGCTTGGTGATAAACTGAACCTTACGCGCGAAAGGGTAAGACAGATTAAGGAAAAAGCTCTCCGCAGACTCAGACACTCCTCAAGGAGCAAGAACTTGTTTGTATATTTAGGCTAACCAATTAAGGGGATATCAAAAGTATCCCCTTTTTTTATAAAATCTGTTAAACCTGATTTTATCATAATACACCAACTACTATGTAAGAGTGTTACGGGTCAACCGGAATACTCCGAATACCTCATTGAAACTAGGTTCTTTAATTTTCTTTTAGAGAGCGAAAACAGAAAAATGATGATGAAAGATAAGAGATTTAATAAAGATGCCGGTTAAAGCTAAAAAAAAACATGCGCTGAAAGTTTTGGAGTTGCTCGATACAGAGTACCCGTCAGATATTAAATCATTCCTTGATTTTAAAGACCCGTTTGAGCTTTTAATTGCAACAATTCTGTCCGCGCAATGTACAGATAAAAGGGTAAATAAGGTTACTCCTGTTCTGTTTGGTAAATTCCCGACTCCGCAGGCATTTGCCTCGGCACCGGCAGAAGAGATTGAGAAAGAGATTTTTTCAACCGGCTTTTATAAACAGAAAGCGAAAAGTATAAAAAGCTGCTGTGAGGATTTAATAAAAAAACATGGCGGAGAAGCTCCAAAGGACTTTAACGCTCTTACAGAGCTTGCCGGAGTTGGCAGAAAGACGGCGTCAGTCGTAATGTCTCAGGCTTTCGGCGTTCCTGCAATTGCGGTTGATACTCACGTAAAGAGATTATCCAATTTATTGGGATTTATTGATTCGGATGATGCGGAAAAAATCGAAATGAAATTAAGGGAACTGTTCCCTGAAGAATCCTGGATAAATATTTCTCATAAATTAATCATTCATGGCAGGGAAATATGTATAGCAAGAAGACCTAAATGCCATGAGTGTGTACTTAACGAAATCTGCCCGTCAGGCATTATTTAATATGGGCTGAAAATGACAAACAGGTCAGGCGATGAGCATATTCAGTTTTGCATCGATACTCTGTATAAACAGGGTAGTGCTATTTAAATTCCAATTTGAAATTGATTTTATTACTTGTAAATAGACGATTATTGATATATCTTAGAACCGAAAGTTTAAAATATCTCTGAATTCAACTAAGCTTAGTTAGTATTTAAAGTCCGGCTGACTTGACAAAGATATTTCTGCTCCAAAAATTTATTCAAATTAAAAGAGGAAATTTATAGAGTTTTTGCTACATTTAAGGACATTTTTTTATTATCCTGATGTTAGAGATAATGAATAAATAACCTGATTTCAAATATTTGTTTATGCAGTCAAAGGAAATATGAATAGCAGACACTCTTTAGCAATAATATTTGCTGTAATTTTTTGGACATTTACAAATCTTCCGGCTGCCAGTCATTCTGAAGGAGACATAAAAGTTATTTCCTCCGACAGCAGGTCTGTTACAATAGAATATAAACCTGTTTACAATAAATCATCAAAAATATTAATCAATAATGAGGAATACCTGCGTATTGATTTGTCAAAGGGAGTAATTCCTGATGACGCTGTTGCAGGCAGTCCGCTATTGCCTTTGCGCTCATTAAGTCTTGGTGTGCCCGAAGAATTTGGCAATACAATTGAAATTCTTGAAACCGGGTACACAGACATTCAGGGCAAACCCGCGCCTAAACCAACAGTCTCTGTCAAAACTAACCTTCCGGAATATTCATATTCACTCAGCGATACATATTATTCTTCAGCTGAAAAAGAACTGGTTTCCTTTGGCGACTTTGGGCTTGTAAGAGATATTCCGCTTCAGACAATAAACATATCCCCCGTTAAATTTATTCCTGGACAGAATAAGATAAGACAATACACAAGAATCGTTTTTAAACTTAATTATTCATCAAATCAGAACCTTTCAGGCAACCCCTCGACAGATGTTTTTTTGTCGGATGCTATCTTAAACTTCGCTAACGCAAAATACTGGCATATTGGTAAAGCCGCTAAACTCAATAAGACAGTCAGGATTAACAGCGTTCTTAGTTCAGGCAGATGGTTTCGCTTTGAAGCCACTGAAGAAGGCATTTATAAGATAACGGCTTCAACGCTCAACACTATCGGTATAGACCCGTCTTCCGTTGATCCTAAAACGATAAAGGTCTATAATAACGGTGGCAAAATGCTTAATGAAAATCTGACGGTCAGACGTCCTGCCGATCTGGTTGAAAATGCAACATATTTGTCCAAGACAGTCGATGACGGCAGGTTTAACGATGGCGATTATATTTTGTTCTATGGACGTGGCATACATTTTTGGGATTATGATACTCTGACAGGAAAAGTAGTCAGATATTTTCATAATTATTCAAAAAGTAATTATTATTTCCTTACTTTTGGAGGAACAGCCGGTAAGCGGGTTGTTCAGAAAGCAGGCGGTGCTCAGGTTACAGATACCATTTCAACTACACCTGCATATACTGCCTGGGAAGAAGATAAAGCCAGGCTTATGAATAGTGGCAGGCTTTATATGGGAGATGATTTCCTCGAAACACAGACTTCCAGAACTTATCTGACAAGCCTCAGCGGTATTATACCCAACTCAACAGTAACTTATAAGTTTAATTTTGTTAACCGCGCCGAGGCAAACGCTTCATTAAAAATTGATGAAAATTCAGTCAGCATTTATAACGCTGCAATCTATGGCGTAGGTATCGGACAGCTTGAAAATGCCGAAGCTTACCGGGGTATCAGCCTCAATGGTGAGACTGCATATAAGAGTGCCTGGACTGATGAGCGCAGCGTTCTTAAGTTTACTTATGTGCCTAACTCTGCTCCGGCGATTGGTTACCTTAATAGTTTCGAACTTTATTTCAGGAAGCAGCTTAAGGCTTATTCTGATCATCTTACATTTTATTCTCCGGATGTGACTGCCGGCGTTGAATATCATTTAAGCGGATTTTCTAATAGTGACTTTAAGGTTTTCGATGTTACTGACTACTCAAACTTAAAGCTGATTATAAATCCGGCAATTAGCGGGGGAGACTGTATTTTTCAGGTATCTGAAACTAAAAATAAAGTATCGAAGTACCTGGCTGTCGGGTTATCAAGTTATAAATTGCCTTTAAATTTTACAGAGATAACGAACTCGAACCTGCACGGAGCCGCTGATGAAGGAACGTTTATTATAATCACTTATAAGAACTTTCTTGAGCAGGCTAAAAGACTTAAAGCTCACAAGGAAAGTCTGAAGTATAAGGTCAGCACGGTAGTGGTCGATATACAGGATATATTTAACGAGTTTTCATCCGGTATGCAGGATGTGTCTGCAATCAGGGATTATATAAAATATGCTTATGATAACTGGTCCATAAAACCTGAGTATGTTCTTCTTTTAGGTGATGGTGATTATGATTATAAAAATATTTCAGGCAAAAACCAGAACTTTATTATTCCCTATGAGTCGCTCAATTCATATCACAGCATCGAATCTTATGTATCGGATGATTTTTATGCCTGTGTTTCAGGAAATGATCTTGTTGTGGATTTGGCTTTAGGCAGAATAAACGTAACTTCTGTTACGGAAGCTCAGGCGGCTGTTGACAAAATAATCAGGTATGAAACCGCTTCAGCAATTGGCACATGGAGAAATCTTATAACTCTTGTTGCTGACGATGGCTATACAAGCAGCGGTTATGAAGGTGCTTATCATAATGAACAGTCTGAATCCATCTCCCGCTTACTTCCTGCTTCTTATGACCAGCATAAGATTTATGAAGCGCAGTATCCGTCGGTTCAGACTGGTGCAGGCAAAAGAAAACCCCAGGTAAATAAGGCGATAATAAACGCGATAAACGATGGCTCTCTAATCATAAACTGGATCGGACATGGCAATCCTGACGTTTGGGCGCATGAGTATGTGTTTGAAAAAGGCACAACTATTCCTCAGCTTGTAAATGATAAATATTGTTTCCTGATCGCTGCCACCTGCGACTTCGGAAGATATGATACGCCGGAAGAACAAAGCTCGACTGAAATGATGCTCCTGAAAGCTGACGGAGGTACTATCGGTTCGCTTACTTCTGCAAGAACGGTTTATTCACTTGATAATTTCCAGCTTGCTTCAGATTTTTATTCCAATCTTTTTATTAAGGATACTACAGGACTTATCAGACCAATTGGCAAATCATACATGCTGACAAAGATGCATAATTATCAGTTGAATGATCGAAAATATCACTTATTTGGTGATCCTACTATAAGACTTGTTGTACCTGAGATTCCTGTAAGCATTGATTCAATTAATGGGAAACCCGCGAGTTCTGCAATTGCGGTAAAAGCTCTTTCAAAATTAAAAGTAGATGGTTCTATCCATAATATGGACAGTTCATTTAACAGTACATTTAACGGAGAATGTATTGTTACAGTTTATGATTCACAGCGTCAGGTCCCGGTTGCCGACCTTAACGGTATGGAGATTACGCTTCAGGGCGGGATTATTTATAAAGGTATTGTAAGCGTAACCGGCGGTAAATTCTCTACTGAGTTTACAGTCCCAAAAGATATTTCTTATGAAAATACTAATGGAAAAATTGTTGCATATATCTATTCCGGTGCTTCTGACGGCGTTGGATTCAGTAATAATATTGTAGTAGGCGGAACAGACTCGACAATAGTTAATGATAAGAAAGGTCCTCAGGTTGACATCGCTTTTGATGATGTAAACGGGGATAATTCAATGCTTGTCAAACCTGATTTTACATTATATGTCAGGCTGAAGGATGAAACCGGACTTAATACAACAGGTACTGGTATCGGTCATAAGACCGAGGGAATATTAAACGGTAATGAAAATGTGCCGATAGATTTTTCTAATTATTTCATTGGCGACCTTAATGCGGGCGGTAAGTCAGGTGCTGTTAAATATAAATTCAGCAATATGGAAGCGGGGGATTACCGTATAAGGGTTAAGGCATGGGATGTATTTAATAATAACTCGGAAGCCGAAAAGGGATTTACCGTTGTAAACACATCCGGACTTGCATTAAATAATCTTTATAATTTCCCGAATCCGTTTAAGGAAAAAACAACATTTACCTTTCAGCATAATATGAATTCTCCTGTAAATGTTAAAATAAAAATTTATACTGTGGCAGGCCGCAATATTAAAACAATTGAATCTTCCGGTGTATCGGACAGATTTGTTAAACTCGACTGGGATGGCCGCGACCAGGACGGCAATATGATTGCCAATGGAACATATCTTTATAAAGTAATTGTAAAAACAACAGATGACAGCTATTCGCATGAAGTCCTTGGGAAGCTGGCTGTTGTCAGGTAGAAAATAATTAAGAATTTCTTATTAATCTATAAATCATAACTACATAAGACTGTAATTTTCTTAGAAATAATACATATACGACTTAACCTGGAGGACTAAATGAAAACAATAGCTAAGCTCTTTTTGCTTGGTATTTTATTAACGGGAATGAACAGATTTGTTTATGCCCAGGGCGGAGAGACGACAGCTGTGCCTTTCCTGCTGCTTGCTCCTGATTCAAGAGCCGGCGGTATAGGTGAATCAGGCGGCGGACTTGCGGATAATTCTGCTGCAATTTTCTGGAACCCTGCCGGTATTGCATTCCTGAGTGGAAGCGAATTAAGCATTACGCATAGTAACTGGCTCCCGCAATTCCATCTTGATCTATTTTATGATTACCTGACTTACAGGCAATATATTCAGGAACTTGAAGGCAGCGTTACAGCCAGCTTAACATATATGAACTTTGGCGAATTTATTCAGACTGGCGAAGACAGTCCTGATGCAATTGGTAAGTTCAACTCGTTTGATGCCGCTTTTACTCTTGGTTATGCCACTAAAGTCAGTACAGACTGGGGACTTGGTATGAACTTCCGCGTTATCCATAGCAAACTTGCCGGCGACAATATTTCTGTCGGTCAGCAGAAAGGTAGCGGCAGTGCTACTTCCGTCAGCTTTGACTTTGGTGCTATGTGGAGACCATCAAAACTGGAAATTCCTTTTGTTGATGAAGACTTCGGCAACCGTTTCAGTATAGGCGCTAATCTTAGCAATATTGGTCCGAATATTTATTATATCAATAAAGCTCAGTCTGACCCGATTCCAACGAATTTCCGTCTTGGTACTGCATTTAAGATTGTTGACGATGAATTTAACTCGCTTATCTATACGCTTGATTTTTCAAAGCTTCTGATTGGCAAACAGACTACGGACTCAAACGGCGTTAATACAAGAGATAACTTTATTAAAGGAATCTTTACCTCCTGGGCAGATCAGCCATTGCAGGAAGAATTCAAACAGGTTGTTACTTCAATGGGTCTTGAGTATGTTTACGGCCAGCCTGGCGACTATCAGTTTGCTGTCCGCAGCGGCTTGTTCTATGAAGATCCTAACTATGGAAACAGAAAGTTTATGACCTTAGGTGCCGGTATCCGTTATGATATGTACGGCTTTGACTTCAGCTATATTACAACCTCTGTATTCAAGGGAGGCGATCAGCATCCGTTATCAGATACTCTGAGATTTACATTATTAATTGGCTGGGGAGCTGCTCCGGCTCAGAATAAAGGATTACCCCGCGGAATTTAAAAGAAAATGCTAAAACACATCATTTCTATTTCTCTGTCTGTTTTGTTTTATCTGGGCAGTTTATCTGCCCAGACTTTTAACAAAACAATTACTCCTTCAAATAACGAATTATCGCCTAAGACTTCTTCAGATACGCTGAAAATTCTTGCCGTGCTTGTGGATTTTCAGGAGGATAAGGACCCTGCGACTTTCGGCAACGGAAAGTTTGGTTCTATGTATTCAAAAAATTATGGGGTTTCAATACCTGACCCGTTGCCACATGACAAGGATTACTTTTCGCTTCATCTTGATTTCGCGGCAAATTATTTCCGCAAAGTGTCGGAAGGAAAACTTAATATTGCTTATAACGTTTTACCCGGTGTTATTACTGTTTCTAAAAAGATAAGGGATTATTCCCCGGCTGTTAATTCGAATGACTTTTCTCTTCTTGGCGGACTTACTAAGGAAGTCTGGGCTATTGTCGCCACGCAGAATCCGGCAATTAATTTTAACGATTATGATCTCTTTACGGTTTTTCATGCCGGAGTCGGTCGCGAGTTCTCTCTTCCCGGAAGTCTTGGCACAGAGCGCGACCTGCCTTCAATTTATCTTAGCGATAATGTTCTGAGGAATATGTTCCCGGCTGATCAAAGCGGACTTCCTTTAAACCGGCAGGGTAAGTTTAATACTATGCTTATACCGGAGACCGAAAGCAGGGAAACGACTGATATTACAGGTGCCGTTAGTCTTGTTAAGTTTTCTATTAACGGCATAATCGCCGCCAGTATCGGCAGTCATCTCGGTCTGCCTGATTTGTTTGATACTAAGACAGGTCTTAGTGCAATCGGACGTTTTGGATTAATGGACGGACAGGCTTTCTTCGCCTACAACGGCGTTTTCCCGCCTGAACCTTCTCCTTGGGAAAAAATGTACCTCGGATGGCTTACTCCGGTTGAAATTGGAGCCGAAACAAAATCAGTATCGGGAACCGACCATATTTCGCTTGCCGTAAAGAATATTGCTCAGTCCGGTGATACGACTGTTATTAAAGTGCCTGTCAGTTCGACTGAATATTATCTGGTGGAAAACCGTTCGCGCGATGCTCTTAATAATGGTTCTGTAATTACATATTATTCAAATGGGCAAAAACTAACTCGTCAATTTGGCAAAGACACTACCGGATTTTATTCATACGATATTGATTCGCTTAAAGGTGTTATTACAGATGTAGATGAATTTGACTGGGCATTGCCGGGAAGCGGAATTGTTATCTGGCATATCGATGAAAATGTAATTAATGCAAAGATAGCGGTAAACCAGATAAACACCGATAAGTTTAACCGCGGTGTGGACGTTGAGGAAGCCGATGGAGTACAGGAAATTGGAGAGAAATTCTATACTGTTTTCGGCGATCAGGTAATCGGTGAAGGTTCGGATGTTGATTTTTGGTTCAAAGGCAACAGCTCGAAGCTTTTTAAGAACCGCTTTGATTATAACACTCTGCCTCCGGCTAAATCAAATTCAGGAGCTGCAAGCCTCTTTTCTTTCAGCAATTTCCCGGTTATATCCAATAAAATGAGTTTTGACCTAAGCCGTGATTTTATTATAAAATCAGTAGCGTCAAAGAAACTTGATATTCAGGATCCAGCAGTTTTTTTTACAACAGCTTCGGCGAATTATTTCTATGCCGTAGTTAATGACAGTCTCTATAAGTTCGCGAAAGACGGCTCGCTGATTTATAAAATCGCTGACTTCTCTACAGTAAAACCTTCAGTTTTTACTATTAATGAAACTGAATATATAGCCGGAGGATATCAGAATAATTTAAATATTCTGACTTCCGATGCGACAAATATACCTCAGTTATTTACGCAGGATGCCGGACAGAATATAACAACTGCGCCTGTTATCAGGCTTCAGTCCGCTGACCGGTTTGATATTTTGTTTGGAACAGATAAGGGAACAGTCTTTGCTTATTCACTTTCCGCCACAAACAGCTTTAAGCCGGTTCTATTACAAAAGGATATTCTTGATTCAACTTACACGCTTTCCCAAATCATGGCTACCGATAGCGGCTATTATCAGGCTGAAGGGGTAAACGCGGGGCATTCAGAATATAAATTATTTGACAGCCGGAATAATTCGGTCATAATCAACGGCGGATTTATACAGGCTACGCTTACAAAAGATAAGTCGGGCAATTACATAACTGTAATTCTGAATAATTCTAATCAGCTTTTTCTTGCTCAGGATGCGCACGCTGTCCGGAATATTACTCCGGCTCAGCCTGATCTGTCCATCGGCTCTTTTGCTCTTGGCGACCTGAGAAAAGAAGGGGAGAATAATATTGTATTTGCCTCAGGCAATTATCTCTATGCTGTTAACCTTAGCGGAGCAGTACTTGACCACTTTCCGTTTGAGGATCCCAAAGGCATCGGTTTTTATGGTATGCCTCTGATTGCAGGCGCAGCCAGAAGTACAGAATCTGTTTATATTTATGCGTTTACAAAGGATGGGCGTATTTATGAACTTGACGGCAGATCAGGCGCAGTTACGCATGGATTCCCTGTTACAACCGGCAGCCGGCTTAGCGCTTCGCCGGCTTTTTATGTCGATGGCGATAAGCTTATGCTCGCGCTGGTAACAAACAATAATTATTATTTTTCATATAATACTAATCTTATTTACAAGAATTCTTACTGGATGCAGCAGAACGGGAATCCGCTTAATTCTGCCTTTGTTCAGCAGGCATCGGGCGCGGCTATGATTACCCAGTTCATGCCAAAGGAACGTGCATATAACTGGCCTAACCCGGTTTATGGCAGCGAGACCAATATCAGATATTATGTTTCTGAAGATTCCAGGATAAATATTAAAATATTCGATCTGGCAGGCGGCTTTGTGGCTGAGTTAAACTCAGGCGCGCGCGGGGGCTTTGACAGCGAGACGGTCTGGAGTGTTAACGGAATTCAGAGTGGTGTTTATCTTGCCCGCGTTGAAGCTGAAGGCATCTCAGGAAAAAGGGAAACCAGTATAATTAAGATTGCAGTAGTTAAGTAAAAACGGAGAGGCAAATAACAATTTTTGCTCCCGAGCTGATAATTATCGGTTAATAGCCCAAAAATATCGGTTCCGAGCGCATATTTATCAGTTAAAAGCCCAATAAAGTCATTTTAGGGTTATTATAAATTTATTTGATGATATATACATGAAGAAATTCCTGATTACGCTGATAGTTGTATTTTCAGCATTTGCAAAGATTAATGCCCAGTACACAGAATTCCATCCTGAATTAAACTGGCTTACGCTAAAAGGCGAGCATGTAGTCGTTCATTATCATGAAGAAACCGAACGCACAGCGCGCGCAGTTCTAAAAATAGCCGATGAGGTATGGGCACCGGTTACTTCTCTATACCAGTATGAGCCTGAGACCGTTCACTTTGTTATTAAAGATATTGACGACTACTCCAATGGCGCCACATATTTCTTTGATAATAAGATTGAAATCTGGTCCTCCGCTCTCGATTTTGACCTGAGAGGTTCGCATAACTGGCTGAGGAATGTTATCTCCCATGAATTTACGCACATGGTGCAGATTCAGTCATCGCTCAAACTCAGCCGCTCCTGGCCGGCTTTATATATGCAGTTCTTAAATTATGAAGATAAACGCCGCCCTGATATTCTCTACGGATTTCCGAATGTTATAGCTTCTTATCCTCTTGCCACGATTAATGTTCCTGCATGGTTTGCCGAAGGAACCGCCCAGTATATGCGCAAGGAATTTGATTACGATAACTGGGACAGCCACCGCGACATGATACTCCGCTCCTACGCCCTTGACGGCAATATGCTTTCATGGAATCAGATGGGGGAGTTCAGCAAGACAAGTCTCGGCAACGAATCGGTTTATAACTCCGGTTTTGCTCTTTCGCGTTATATTTCACAGAAGTATGGCGAGGATAAGCTTGCGAAGGTTAGTCATGCTTTAGGCAGTTTTAAGAATTATACTATCGATGCCGCATTTAAAGATGTAATCGGCATTGACGGCAGCGGGCTTTATTCCGAGTGGCGCGATTTCCTGACTAAAGACTATCAGAAAAGAACAGCCGAATTACGCACTAATGTAGTTAAAGGCGAAGAGATTGTTTCAGAGGGCTTTGGTAATTTTTATCCCGTTTATTCTGAGGACGGCAATAAACTGCTTTATGTCTCCAACAAAGGGATGGATTATTTCTCGCTTTCTTCTATATATATGTATGATATTCAGACTAAGGAAGACAAGCTGATTGCCGCTAATGTCCGCTCAACGGTAAGTTTTATTAAGGGGGAAAATCAGATAGTTTATGCGAAGCTTAGCGAAGATAATCCCTCCTGGACAAATATACATGACCTTTACATTTATGATATTGATAAAAAAGATGAAACTCGTATAACTACCGGCTTAAGAGCTAATCAGCCTTATGTTTCGCATGATGGCGCTAAGATTGCTTTCGTGTTCCAGAAAGATGGCACATCAAATATCGGGACGGTTGATATTGCGGGCAGGAATTTTAAGCGTCTGACATTCTTTGAGAACGGCGAGCAGGTTTTTAATCCCCGTTTTTCAAATAACGACAGTTTGATTGTGTTTGATTATTCCATTAACAACGGGCGCGATATTGCCCGGGTTAATACTGACGGTTCCGGCTTTTCCTGTTTAATCAGGACAAAAGCCGATGAGCGCAATCCTGCCTTCGGGCAGGACGGCAGGCTTTATTATTCGTCTGATGAGACGGGAATATTTAATATTTATTCCTATGACTTTAAGACGCAGTCAGCCATCCGGCTTTCAAATGTTCTTGGCGGCGCGTTCATGCCTGCACTAAATCAGAACGGGGATATTGCTTATGCCGGATATACTTCAAAAGGATACAGGATTTTCCAGCTTAATACCAGCGAACAGAATAAGGTTGATTCATCAAAGCATTACATACCGGTTAATAATCCTCCGCTTAGTGCGGATAAGCCCAAAGGGGATATGTCTAAATTTAACCTTAGTCATCTTACAGGTTATCAGGACGATAAACTGCCTGATATGAAAGCTGAAAAATATAAGGGTGCTTTTACTAAGGTTACTTTCTTCCCGGTTCTTCGTTATGATAACTATACAACTTCCGGCAGTTTTATCGATAAAATAAAGCCTGGATTATACATTACCTCCAGCGATATGCTCGACCGTTATTCCTTCTTTGCCGGAGCTGCGATTAATAGGAATATGGAACGTGACTTATTCCTGAACTTTGAATACCGCAATAAGCTTCCTTTTCTTTTCGACCTCGGAATCAGACCGCAGCTTTCTCTTGAAATTTATAACGTAACGCGCGAAGCTAATACTCAGCTCTTAATAAACGGAGACACTACGACAACCGGCGTTGAGTATGACATAAAGCTTCCGATAGACGTTTCATACAGCCTTTTTGAAGTTGATCTCGCCGCCCGCCACAGGATATTTGCCCGCGGCAATGATATTGAATTGAAATTCCTTTACAGCAATTATACCAGCGCTCTTGGCAGCTTTATCTATCCTAATTCTAACCCGCCTATGCTTTATCCTAAAACTAAGGATACATATCTTATCGGACGTAACTTTCAGTTTAAATATATTCGTGATGAGGATTTCCCCTATATCGACCAGGATATTAATCCGGTCGGACGGCATGTCGAATTTCAGTATAATTATGAGATGAATAAGTTTAATCCCGATGGACAATATACAGTCGAAAACGGGATGCTTAAACCGCTTTACAGGAATTTTGACTTTAACCGCGTAGAACTTAACTGGAAGGAGCATATTTCATTACTTAAAGGACATACGCTGACGGCCGCTTTCAGAGGCGGAACTATCTTTGGCTTTGACTTTAATAAGAGAGATTCCTTAAACATCAGGACTGACTCGACCGACTTTTTCGACTTTTATCTGGGCGGTCTTATCGGCATGAGGAGTTATCCGTTTTATGCAATCAGCGGCAAGAGTCTTGCATGGTTTAATCTTACTTACCGCTTTCCGCTCTTTAAGGATATTGATTACAGGTTTGGCATTCTTTATCTGGATAAAATATTCCTTTCGGTTAATGCTGAAATAGGGAATGCGTGGAATGAATCAATGCCGGGACCCGATAAGTTTAAGAAAGGCGCGGGAGCCGAGATTAGGTTTAAGATGAATTCATTTTATATGTTCCCGACAAGCATCTTCTTTAGTGCCTCTTACGCATTTGACCGCGCCGACAGGATCATAAGAAATGAAATGGTGCGCTACGGTAAGGAATGGCAGTTCTATGGCGGTATTTTGTTTGATTTCAGTTTTTAATTTAATCACATTTATCTCGTGATTCTTTTGATTATGATAATTTTTATGATAACGCAGTCAGCATGAAAATGAATCATGGTTAATCATTTAATCACAAGAATCACAGTCCGGATGAATTCTGCGTAACATGAACAATGTATGTTAATCTGACGGTATTGCAGAGATGCACGGCGTGCGTCTGCCGCTACCCGGAGTCGCGTTCCGGCACCATCAGAAGCAGATTCAGTTCAAAAATGATTTTTGAAGCAAGGCCAGAAGTGGATTCGCCTTAAAAATGATTTTTGAAGCAAGGCCAGAAGTAGATTCACCTTAAAAATGATTTTTGAAGCAAGGCCAGAAGTGGATTCACCTTAAAAATGATTTTTGAAGCAAGGCCAGAAGTGGATTCACCTTAAAA
>JBAXDX010000025.1:0-33869 GCA_037140715.1 Ignavibacteria bacterium | reverse complement strand
CCCTATAACAGGCAAAGACCCGGAAAGGATGCGGTAACAGCTGAAGAGTCTAAGCCGGTTGTCGATAATTGGGATATATCTGAATTTAAAGTGCTACAGGAAGAAGGTAAGACAAGGTTCCATGACATGAATCTGCCCAAAGAACTTATGCACGCTATTTTTGACCTCGGATTTAAGTTCTGTACCCCGATTCAGTCAGAGATTTTAATCAGTACTCTTGCGGGAAGGGATGCGACCGGGAAAGCGCAGACCGGTACAGGCAAGACGGCCGCTTTTTTAATTTCTACGTTTACAAAACTTTTAAGGGATAAGACTGAAGGTAAAAGACGCTTCGGCGCTCCAAGAGCACTTGTTATTGCTCCTACGCGTGAACTTGTAATGCAGATTGCGGAGGAAGCCAGTCAGTTTTCAAAATATACCAGGCTTAATGTTATGGCAGTTTACGGCGGGATGGATTACCAGAAACAGAAACGTCAGTTAAACGGACAGGTAATCGATTTACTTGTTGCCACGCCGGGTCGTCTTCTCGATTTCCATGGCAGGCATGATCTTCATTTAAGTCAGGTTGAAATTCTTGTCATCGATGAAGCAGACCGTATGCTTGATATGGGCTTTATTCCCGATGTAAAAAAAATTGTCCGCAGTACTCCGCCCAAAGAAAAGCGACAGACTCTTTTCTTCTCCGCTACACTTAATCAGGATGTCAGCAGGCTTTCGGCAAGCTGGACAAAAGATGCTATTCTTGTTGAAATTGAGCCGGAACAGGTTGAAGTTAATTCGGTTGAACAGATTGTTTATATAGTAACAAGTGATAATAAACTTCCGCTACTGTTAAATATTATTACAAAGCAGAATATTGAAAGGGTAATAATATTTGCGAACCGTCGCGATGAGACAAGAGACCTTTATGATCTGCTTAAAGCTAACGGTATCAGCTGCGCGATTTTATCCGGTGAGGTTGACCAGCGTCAGCGGATTCGTACGCTTGATGAATTTAAGTCGGGAGCTGTAAGAGTTCTTGTTGCTACCGATGTGGCAGGTCGCGGGATTCACGTTGAAGGTGTAAGTCATGTTATTAATTATACCTTGCCACAGGATGCCGAGGATTATGTTCACCGCATCGGGCGCACAGGCCGCGCGGGTGCTTTGGGAACGTCTATCAGTTTTGCAAGCGAGGATGATTCTTTTTATATCCCTGCAATTGAGAAGTTCATCGGGCATGAACTTAAATGCACGACTCCTGATGAAGAGATGCTTGTAAAACCGAAAGGATTTAAGCTGAGAGCATAATCGTCAGCGACGGGCGGGAGAGCAATTCCGTCATGTTAACGCGTGTTGTGTATTGATTTTTGTTTCGTTTTGTTTGTTTCGTTTAATTGTTTGTCCGATGGGCGCTGCCACATCGCTGATGTATAGCGCCCTGCGATACCCCCTTTCTATCTACAACCCATACTGTTTTAATCTTAATCTTACTCATTCTTCTTCTCTAAGCGAGTAAGATTATGATTAAGATTAAGATTATGAATTTAATAGAGACTGCTGTCTTTTCCACCCTGCTGTTAATACATTTATTACTTTATGAAATTATTTATGAAGTAATTCGCTAAACATATTCACGATTGTTTCGATTATTTTATTAATGATTGTGATTGTTTGTGAATTTACGAGTCTGAAAATATAGTCGCCTGGCTCTTATTCCAATAACCCTTATCAATTAAATCATGGAGGATTTATGCAGTTCTGTAATTCAACTTAATTTAATGTTTCTAAATAGTACACGGACAAAATTTGTCCATCGGTTCGGATACTCCGGACTAGTTAATAGCTAAATTTATAATAATAATTTTATGGAGATAACAATGCGAAGTTATACGCAATCATTCGCGAGGGCAGGACTGAAATTTTCACTCCTCTCTTTTTTATTTGTTCTTATGTTAGTCAGTCTTAGCAATGCGCAGACTGCACATCATATTATTAATGGTACTACAACAATATGGTCATCCGACCAGTCTTTTACTTCCAGCGTAATTGTTGACAGCGGAGCAGTCTTACGGATAAACGCCGGTGTTAATGTTAAATTTTATTATGCTGATAATAATGGCGATAACATAGGTGACTATGGTATACAAGTCGCTTCCGGAGGCAGACTTGCAATTTATGGCACGCCCGCGAGTCCTGTTATTTTTGGACCGGCCGAAGCCACTCCTCAGGCTGTTAATTGGCAGGGAATTGTACTTGACGCTAACTCATCGACCAGCGCCATTCAAGACACGTTAAAGTTCTTTACCGTTTCTTATGCAAAGGCGGGACTTACAATTAACCGTCCTGTTCAGTTGCACGCCCCGACGATTAGTAATGCGGCAGCCGGAATGGTGGTAAACGCGTTTACATCTGCGGCTAGACTTATTCTGCCCGTCGCTACGTTTACAAATGTAGCAGGTTCCGCAATGGTAATTAACCAGCCGAACACAGATATACTTTATCCTACAATTACTACTGTAACTGCAGGTAATGGTATTGAAGTTAATGCAGGCAATGTTACTATTAACTGGGCGGCTATAAGCTCCGTATCAGGTACCGGTATCCTTGTAAGTGCAAGCGGACTGAATTTATCTGTCAACCATACCAGCGTTAGAAACTCCGGCAAATCCGGTCTGTTTAACGTTGACGGTTCAGTAACAATTGACAGTTCTACGTTTAACTCAAATACATTTAACGGAGTTGTAAACTCAAGTGGCGTTCTTAGTATCAGCAATTCTAAGGTTGATTCAAATGCTGTTGATGGTATTGTTGCTGCCGGACTTTCAACAACCACAGCACAAAAGGTTGACCTTAGCAGTAATACAAAATATGGATTAAATATATCTGATTTGAAGATACTAACCGATGTTGCTGTAATAGCGGGTTCTGCCGAAGTTGCTCCGACAGTTTCTGTTACTTATTCGAATATTTATAACAATAATTCAACCCTGCCTGATGTAAATAACGGCAGTGCTTCAACTATAGCGAGTCTTGTCAATAATTACTGGCTTGTTATTGCTAATATCGCCAGTCAGATTAGTGGAACAGCTAATTCTGTCAACTTTACGAGCTGGGTCATTTCCGGTTCTCCTTATACGGTTATTGGAGCTGATTTTGCGGCTGCTCTTTCAATTACAGTCGATAACAAAGTTTTAACAGGAGGATTAAATTATATAGAGACTGTAAGTGGCAGCGAGACTACTACCGCACCGTTTACATTAACCTGGACGACCAAAGGCAATTTCCCTTTAGTTAAAATAGTAAAAAAGGAATATGTGGAAGATCCTTCTGCCCTAACTCCCCTAACTACCCCAACTAATACGGTTACTGACTATTTCGCCAATACCGGAAGTTACACAGTAACTCCTACAAAGACAACTCCTTTAAGTTTTACACTTGTTGTTTCCAGGTCTGCGCTTGACGGCAATTCCGCAGCACCGGTAGCGCCGATAGATACTGTTATTAAGCAAACCGGTTTAACTTTAATATTCCCTTCTCCAACTCATGGAAAAGATGCTGACAGCGTTGCCATTGCATTAGCAGGCGGGCAGGATACTGTAATCACCTGGATTGCTCCTGCAAGTATAGCAAACGTAAAGCTGGCATATAAAATTACCGATGTTGCTACCACATGGACAACTATAGTTTCGTCAACTCCGAATACCGGTTCTTATACCTGGAGAGTTCCTAATTTTGATGTGAAAGGACTCGCCGCAACTGGCTGTAAGTTAATGATTACTGAGGTTGGCGGAACTGCATTCGACTCTACTGATAATCTAAGGGGATTCGCAATATACCCGACTCCGGATGCAACTTGGAATTTCACTAATACTGGTCACTCTGAAATAGTGAATTTTACAGCAATTGCAGAAGATACTACTGGTACTGTAGCTGCTGAGCTGCAAAGCAGAATATTTTTTAAATTAAGTGAGCTAATATATGTAGGTGCGTTTTACACAGATGGCGCTACTGTCAAATGTGCCGGTTATGTAAAGTCTTTAATTGGTGATAACGTCCCTGGCTCTGCTAATCAATATACATTAGCAAAGCCTCTGACAATTTATGGCGATGATCCTACCACTCTGGCAAAGGAAGGTTTTACTGCAGGCGAAGCAATCACATTCAGGGTATGGCGTACTGCACATCCGGACAGCGCAGGCACCCCATGGGGCTCGGATGATAATAGCAGTCCACTTAACTACCGTAAGGTTACGGTTAATGTAGCTACTTTTTATGGCACAGGTAATATGATTGCGGAAGATACGCTTCACTATACTGTTGCCACAACCGATACTGGCGGTCAGAGAATTACACTATCTGCCGGCTGGCAGTTAATCTCAAGTTACATTATTCCTACGGTGGATTCTTTAGTCTGGGGTCCGGCAACTGATAATAATAGCATTAATAACCATATTCTTGGTACGTTAACCACAGGCGAATTACAAGGTTTTACTGTTAACGCGGATTCGGCGCTATTCAAAATGCTTAAGGACGCGGATGGAAAGGTTTATTGGGCTGATACATCTACGTCTGGTACCCCTCTCGTTACTGACTTTTATACATGGGATCCAAACAAAGGGTATTTACTCAACATGAGTGGTACCCCCACAGGTGTCTTAAGGTTAGATGGCAAGGCCGTTGTACCGGAGACCAACACGATTTCGCTTGTTGCAGGATGGAATATAATACCTTATCATCGTTATTCAAATATGGCTCCTGAAATAGCATTAAACACTATTAAGGCTGGTTTGACAGTCGTTAAGGATCTCTCCGGCAATGTTTACTGGCCGGCTTACGGAATCAACACACTGGGCAACTTAACACCGGGTAAAGCATATCAGGTAAAAGTAAGCAGTGCTCAGACACTTGTTTATCCGGCGAATACCGTAACAATTCCTGGTGTTGCTAAATCAGCAGAGGCTCCACAGGCTTCTTCGAATTCGCACTTTAAGATGGAATTCAACAGCGACAACAGTTCTGTAGTTGCGTTTACTGAAAATTCTTTGAAAGGCAAAGCAGTTCAGGGTGATGAAATAGGCGTATTTAATTCTGAAGGTAAACTCTGCGGAAGCACAGTCTATAATGGTGGCAACGTTGCGGTTGTTATCTTTGGACTCGAATCAGGCAAACAGGAAGGCAAAGGAATGAAAGCTTCCGAATCTTACAGCTTCCGCGTATGGAATAAAAATGCCGGAGCGGAATCTATACTTAATGGTGTTGATTATTCAGAAGGCGCAGGCAGTTACAGTGTTAACGGCGTATCAGTCGTAGGCAGCGTAACTAAAGCAGAAAGTTCAGTACCTCAGGAATTCTCTTTATCACAGAATTATCCTAATCCGTTCAACCCGACAACAACTATCAGCTTTGGCATTCCACAGGACAGCAAGGTAAAGATTGTTGTTTACAATATGCTTGGTCAGGCAGTTAAGGAACTTGCAAACGAATTCTTTAGCGCTGGTTATCATAATGTTAAGTTAGACGCTTCAAAGCTGGCTTCAGGAGTTTATATCTACAAGATCAATGCAGATAAATTCTCAGCTTCCAGAAAGATGAACTTACTTAAATAAGATTATTGGGATTATGTTCTGAATAATCGTTCTTTCAACGCGGGGACAGGCTCTAGGCTGTCCCCGCTTTTAATATCAAACAGAAAAATAGTTTCTTCAATTTATATAGTCATGGGAATAATAATTATGAAAAAGTTAATGTTAAGTCTGCTATTGCTGAACCTTATGATTTTTTCAGGATGCTCTAAAGAGGGATCGAATCCTGCAAAGAGTGTTTCCTCCCAGCAGGGAATAACAGGGAAAATAACTTCAGCTTCTTCAGGACTTCCGGTTTCAGGGGCAGTAATAACAACGGTTCCGGCAAGTGTTATCGTTAAGACGGACAACGCAGGCAGTTATGAGCTTGCAAATATCAATTCAGGTGCGTATAAAATTAATGTTTATGAACCCGGTTATAAGGAATTTCAGCAATCGGGCGTTAATTTATCCGAGGGACAAAATCTTTCTTTAAATATAAAATTAAATGATATTATCTGGAAATCTGACAGAACCGATAATAATGCAGTCGTGGCTGTGCAAAATTCTGCGGTTAGCGATGGTTCTGTTTCAAACGGCGATATGATAGGTGTGTTTTATGATTCTCTCGGAACTACAGCATGTGCCGGGTACAAGGTTTGGAATGCAGCCACTATTAGTGTTATTCTCTGGGGAGATGATTCACAGACAAAGGGGATGAAGGAAGGATTTCAGTCAGGGGATACTATTAAATGGAAGATTAAGCGTGCGAGTGACGGGAAGGTTTTTGATGCAGTTGTTTCATACCAGCAGTCCGCGAACGGGATTTATTCATATAATGGCATGTTTATTCTTAAAACACTTACGGTAAAATAAACCGGGAATATGTTGTTCCCCGATTTCATCGGGGCATATAGATCTTTATTTTATTATTGTAAAAAAACAGCGATAAATTTATTTTGGACCTGCTGTCCAAAATAAATTTTCGTGTAATATTTCTTATCTGAACTTTCCTCAGACTTAATATCGTTCTCCTAACTGCCATATCCCCGTCAGAATGAAGTCCGTAAAACTGTACTTCCCGCCTTTTACCTGTTTTTTTTTATCCTTTAGCAGGCAGAATAACAGCCTGTCAGTTTCTATTATAATCTCTTTTTATTAAATTAGCAGTCGGTTTTAACAGATACAGGCATAAATCAGTATCTGCCCGAAAACTTCGGATGAAAATAACAGCCGGTTAGTGATTTCCATAATCTTAACCAGTCATTATATGAAGTAATGCGTGGATATTACAACAAAAATCAGGATGAAAATATGAATATATTAGTAACCGGCGGGGCAGGCTATATTGGTTCTCATACCGTAAGACTGCTACTCGGCAGAGGGCACAATGTTATAGTCTTTGACAACCTGTCGCGCGGTCATATTGAGTCAGTTCCTCAGAATGTCAGATTTGAGAAAGTCGATATGCTCGATTCCGGCGGGCTTAAGGCAGCTATGGCTAAGTACGAAATCGATGCCGCTATACATTTTGCTGCTTTTGCTTATGTGGGTGAGTCGGTTGAAAATCCGGGACTCTATTATACCAATAACGTTACGGGCAGTATTAACCTGATCAATGCTCTGAAGGAAAATAACGTAGGCCGGATTGTCTTTTCCTCTACATGTTCGCTTTATGGCAATCCTGAAAATGTGCCTGTTTCGGAAACTGAATCCTTAAAGCCGATTAATCCTTATGCAAAAACAAAATTTATGATTGAGCATGTTTTAAGTGATTTTAAGACATCTTTTGGATTAAAGTATGTTGCTTTAAGATATTTTAATGCGGCCGGTGCAGATTTCTCAGGCGAAATAGGCGAAAGCCACCAGCCCGAACCGCATCTTATCCCGATAGTCCTTCAGACCGCTTTAGGGCAGAGGGAAAAGGTTATGGTTTTCGGAGATGATTACCCGACCGCTGACGGGACGTGTATCAGGGATTATATTCATGTGAATGACCTTGCCGGGGCGCATCTCTTGGCTCTTGAATATCTGGATGAAAATGATTCGGCTGTAATTAATTTAGGGACAGGCACGGGATATTCCGTTAAGGAAATTATCGGGAAGGCGCGGGAGATTACAGGCTGCGAAATAAAAGTCGAAATCGCTGAAAGAAGAGCCGGCGACCCTGCCTCGCTTATTGCGGATAATAAACTCGCACGCAGTCTGCTTGGCTGGATCCCAAAGTATGGACTTACAGAAGTTATAGCGAGTGCTTATAAGTGGCACTTAAATCCAAACTATTAATACTCAGGTTATGTAAAATTCATCCCGGCTTATGATTCATAATCATAGTTCTGACATTTTTGCGTAACATAAATTTATATGTCCGGAACTGATAAATATCAGCTCAGAACCCAAAAATATCAGTTCGGAACCGATAAATATCAGCTCAGAACCCAAAAATATCAGTTCGGAACCGATAAATATCGGCTCGGAACCCAAAAATATCGGTTCGGAACCGATAAATATCAGCTCAGAACCCAAAAATATCAGTTCGGAACTGATAAATATCGGCTCGGAACCCAAAAATATCTAAACTGTGATTATGATGATTTTTATGATAACGCATATCATCAGCTGTTTCGTCTTAATCTGTGGAATCCGTTAATCCGTTTAATCCGTGATTCAGACTTATATGACAACGCAGTCAGAATAAAATGAATCATTTAATCATAAAAATCATCGCTCTGACATTTTTTTTCGTAACATGAGTTAATAATTTTACAGGATTGTCAATATGAAAGGGATTGTACTTGCCGGCGGTACCGGTTCACGTCTTTATCCAATTACAAAGGTTTACAGTAAACAGCTCGCTTTGATTTATGATAAACCGCTTATCTATTATCCCGTTTCAATTCTGATGCTTGGCGGAATAAAAGAGATACTGATAATATCCAATAAGGAAACTATCCCTTTGTACCGGCAGCTCTTTGAAGATGGCAGTAATCTGGGACTTTCAATTGAGTATGTCGTACAGAATGCGCCGAATGGTATTGCAGAGGCATTTATACTGGGCGAAAAGTTTATCGGCGGGGACAGCGTAACGCTGGCGCTTGGCGATAATATCTTTTACGGTAAGCTTGATTTCCTTTACCATGCCTTAAAACAGACTGAGGGCGCAACGGTTTTTGGCTATAAAGTAAATGACCCTGAACGTTATGGTATCGTGGAATTCGATAAGGAAGGCCGGGTTATTTCAATCGAGGAAAAGCCGGAGCATCCTAAATCAGATTATGCGGTGCCGGGACTTTATGTTTATGATAACCGCGTAGTGGAAATTTCAAAGAACCTGAAACCTTCTCTTAGAGGAGAGCTTGAAATAACTGACGTTAATCAGAAATATCTTGAAGAAGGAAAGCTTAAAGCAGAAAAAATCGGGCGCGGTGTTGCCTGGCTTGATACCGGAACACCGGAAGCTCTTTTGCAGGCATCAAATTTCTTTGGAGTAATTGAAGATCGTCAGGGACTTAAGGTAGCATGTCTTGAAGAAATAGCATATTACATGGGTTTTATTGACAGAGCTAAGTTTGAAGCGGTGATAAACTGCATTCCAAAATCGTTGTACAGGGAATACCTCGAAAAGGTTCTCCGCGATGGAAACGAATAAAACGAATTAATGATAAATTTCTGACATTGAATTTAACTTATGAAAATAACTCAGACAAATCTACCGGGTGCGCTTATTATTGAGCCGGATATATTCAAAGATGACCGTGGCTATTTTTATGAATCATTTAACCGGAAAAAATTTGAAGCTGCCGGACTAAATATGGACTTTGTTCAGGATAATATTTCAAGGTCGCGCTATGGCACAATTCGCGGGCTTCATTATCAGGCCGGAGCTAACGCTCAGGGAAAACTCTGCCAGGTAGTTTCAGGTGCGGTGCTTGATGTGGCTGTGGATATCAGATTTAATTCGCCTGCATTTGGTCAGCATTTTGCTGTAGAGCTTTCGGAGAGTAATAATAAACAGTTCTGGATACCGCCAGGATTTGCTCACGGGTTTTCTGTTTTATCAGAGGAGGTGATATTCCTCTATAAATGCACGGCTTTTTACAGTAAGCCGGATGAGCGTGCGATACTTTTTAATGATGAGTACCTGGGAATTGACTGGAAAGTATCAAGGCAGATAGTCTCAGACAAAGACCTTAAGGCTGTAAAATTCAGGGATATTGAAAGGGATTTTTAACATGGATCCCTGGCTTAAAAATAATAACTAAAAATTAATCTGACTGGAGAAAAAATGAATCTGGCAATAATTGGTACGGGTTATGTAGGTTTGGTATCGGGAACATGTTTTGCCGAAATGGGTAATCAGGTCATTTGTGTTGACAATAATCCTGATAAGCTAAGCAGGCTTCAGAATGCCGATATAACAATTTATGAACCCGGACTGGATATTATCTTCTACAGAAATATTGCCAAGCAAAGGCTTTCATTCACTAATGATATTAAGACTGCCGTTCTTAATTCTCAGGTAATATTTCTGTGTCTGCCGACTCCGCAGGATGAAGATGGTTCGGCTGATCTGAAGTATGTTTTCGGCATAGCTGATGACATAGGAAAAATACTAAAAGAAGCGGGGGATAAAGATTACAAAATAATTGTAAATAAGAGTACTGTTCCGGTAGGCACGGGCAGTATGGTTTCCGATATTATTTCGAAGTATAGCGTAAAGAACTTTGAGATAGTATCCAACCCGGAATTCCTGAGAGAAGGTTTTGCGGTGGATGATTTTATGAAGCCTGACAGGATAGTAATAGGCGCGGGTTCACAGAAAGCACTTGATGTAATGAGTGCGCTTTATGAACCGTTTGTAAGGCAGGGGAACCCGATACTCGAAATGGATACAAAGAGCGCCGAGGTTACAAAGTATGCTGGTAATTCATACCTTGCAATGAGGATAACATTTATGAATGAAATGGCGAACTTCTGCGAAAAGGTCGGCGCGAATATAGACCAGGTTCGCAAGGGAATGGGAACTGATACGCGTATTGGCAAGAGATTCCTCTTCGCGGGCATAGGCTATGGCGGGTCATGTTTCCCAAAGGATGTAAACGCTTTGATTAAGACTTCGGTTGAGAATAATTCTGAGATTAAGATACTTTCAGTTGTGGATAAGGTGAACAAGGCTCAAAAGCTTGTACTTGTAGATAAGTTGCAAAAACGGTTTGGAAATGATTTACATGGAAAGAAGTTTGCCGTATGGGGACTTGCCTTTAAGCCGAACACGGACGATATGAGGGAAGCTCCGGCAGTAATTATAATCCGCAGGCTTTTAGAACTGGGCGCAAAGGTTTCGGCTTATGACCCGGCAGCAATGGCAGCTGCAAGGGTTTATCTGAATGATACGATTGAATATGCGGATAATGAATATTCATCTCTCGAAGAAAGCGATGCACTTCTTGTTTTAACCGAATGGAATGAATTCCGCAATCCTGATTTCGATTTAATAAAGAGTAAACTAAAACAGCCGGTTATCTTTGACGGACGGAATATATTTACTCCTGAAAAGATGAAAGAACTTGGCTTTATATATTACAGTATAGGAAGACTGTCGGTTAATACCGACTAATGAAATTTCGCATGACTGCATGAATATTATTTTATGCAGTCATGCACTTTTGCTGTGGTTACTGCTTTCCATTCAGCACATCCAGATAAAACTGTTCGTACCGGGGCACGATTTTCTTCAGATCGAAAACATCTACGGCACGGTTGCGCGAGTTTTTAGAGAACTCCGTATATTTCTTTTCATTGGTCAGTAAATCTACAGCATACTTTGCCATGCGGTCAATATCGCCAATCTCCGCTATAAATCCGGTTTCATTATGATTAATAAGCTCAGGCAGTCCGCCAACGCTTGTACTTATAACAGGCAGTCCGCATGACATAGCTTCGAGAGCCGATAAGCCAAAGCTTTCTGACTGGGATGGAAGTAAAAACAAATCTGCCGAATTTAATATTTCAACAAGCCCGTCCTGTTTGCCAAGGAACATAACATCCTTATGCAGGTCAAGTTCGCGTGCGAGCTTTTCACATTCATACCTGTCGGGCCCGTCGCCTATAAGTAGCAGCTTTGCCGGCATTTCCTTTCTGATTTTCTCGAATACGCGGATTGTGTCGGAGACTCTTTTAACCGGGCGGAAGTTGGAAATATGCACAAGTACTTTCTCTCCGTTTGGAGCAATATGATTGCGGAAGTTAGTATTGCCGTCTTTCTTAAATAATTCGGTGTCTATAAAATTATAAATAACGCTGATATCTTTTTCTATGTGGTAATTAGTCAGGGTTGTTTCCTTTAGAAATCTTGAAACAGCCGTTACGCCGCAGCTTTCTTCAATACTGAACTTAACCAGCGGAAGGAAGGACGGCTCAAGTCCGACAAGAGTAATATCAGTTCCATGCAGAGTAGTAACAACCCTTAAGTCGCCCCCCATTTTCTGAATTATTTGGCGGGCTAAAAATCCGCTGACGGCATGCGGTATGGCATAATGAACATGAATAAGATCGAGCTGTTCATATTTTACTACTTCGATCATCTTACTTGTAAGCGCGAGCGTGTAAAGCGGGAACTCAAATAACGGGTAGTTACTCATCTCGACCTCATGGAAAAAAATATTTTCCACATAATGATTAAGCCGGTGGGGAACAGCATAACTGATAAAATGAACCTGATGCCCCTTAGAAGCTAACGCCTTTCCAAGTTCAGTTGCCACAACGCCACTGCCACCGTAAGTCGGATAACAGGTAATTCCAATTTTCATTTAATATCATCTCTTTTTTTTAACTTTGATTTAATTATTGCGTCATAAATATATGATTTTTATCCCTGTTTAACACAAACTTTCAAATTAATTTTTTGCGGCAGGCTTTGCAGATAATTTTGGTGCTGTCTTTATTTATTCATATATTAAAACGCCTGATTTAATCCGTGTTTTCGGTTTGTTTCTACTGGCTCAGGATGCACAGGCAGGTAAGGATATAAAAAAAATGTTGGAACTGAAAAGATGATACACTCTCACGATTTAATTAAGAAACGAATTCTTGTCATTGGCGCGAATGGAATGCTGGGACAGCGGATAATAAATTTCTACAAACAGCAGAATAATGTAGAACTACTTGCAGCTTCATTTGAGCCGGAGCATTTTGATGCTGAGATTCAATATGTCAGTATAGATATCAGCCGGCGTGAGTTGGTTAAAGATATAGTCTATAATTTTTATCCAGATGTAATTATAAACGCAGCGGCATATACAAACGTGGATATGTGCGAAAAAGAGCGTGCCACAGCCTGGAAGATAAATGTTAAAGGGGTCGAATATCTTTCTGAAACAGCCCGCGTTGTTGATGCTATGCTGGTACACATCTCAACTGATTATGTTTTTGACGGGAAAAACGGGCCTTACTCTGAAGAAGAAAAACCAAATCCTATAGGCTATTACGGGCGGACTAAGCTTGCGAGCGAAAATGCTATCAGGATTATGGGTCCTCTGTATGCTGTTATTAGAACTAATGTGCTTTACGGGTTTGTTGCAAACGGTCGTCCCGATTTTGTCAGATGGGTAATAGACTCGCTTAGGGCTGATAAAGAAATAAGAATCGTTACAGATCAGATTAATAATCCGACTTTTCTCGATGACCTCGTACAGGGTATCTGTCGCGTTATCGAAAGTAAGAAGCAGGGTATCTTTAATATTGGCGGGCCGGAGTTTCTTTCCCGTTTCGATTTTACATTAAGAATTGCCGAATTCTTCGATCTTAATAAAAATCTTATCAAGCCTGTCCTGACGGCGGAGTTAAACCAGCCGGCTCCACGGCCACTTAATTCGGGTCTGCTGACTTTCAAGGCAGAGACTGTACTGGGTTATAAACCGCATTCAATAAATGATACTTTAATCAGGATGAAAAAGGAACTTGGGTTATGAAAGGTTATAAAATAATTAGTCAGGTCAGGGAGTTAATTTTTCATTTACATGGGTTAAAATCCCATGGCAATGAAACTGAAGCCATGCACAATAAGGCATTGGGTCGGGAAGTGAAATAACATTTTCCTGTAATATTTAAAACTATAGCTGATGATTTCTTACAATATTGGTCGAAATTTTTTGGGAGTCTGTTTAATGTGTGAAGTTCACTCATTTGTTTATCTGTTTACTGTTTTTCTAAGTCTGACTACTCTTTATGCCCAGCGGAAGGAGCTGTCTGTTGATTTGATATATAACAGTCGCGTGTTTACAGTCAATCAGTTGCACGGTGTGCAGTGGTCTGGTGACGGGAATAAATATTTGTTCCTTAAGCCGGATACTGCCACAGAATGTACCGCAATTTATCAGTATGATGTGGTAAGCGGTGAGGAAAGTCTGTTTATTACCGGCGATGAACTGAAAATTAAAGAAACTGATGAGCCGTTTGTTATAATGAACTATATATTTTCTCCCGATGGCGGCAGCATACTCTTTACCGGAATATTGCCGGCACGCAGACTAAAGACCGGCGGAGCTTTCTATATTTATAATATTAAGGCGAAGAAATTTTCACTGCTTGCGCAATCCGGGGAGGAACAGTCCAACGCCAGATTTTCTCCTGACGGAAAAAAACTTGGCTTCGTGCGGGGTAATAATTTATTTGTAGTCGATATAGCCACAAAGAAGCAAACACAGCTTACTTTTGATGGCAGTAATGTAATACTCAACGGCAGGTTCGACTGGGTTTATGAGGAGGAATTCAGCATAATTAACGGCTTTGAATGGTCGCCCGACAGCAGGACAATCGGCTATTGGAGACTCGACCAGTCCCTTGTGCCTGAAGTTCAAATTGCCAGATATGATTCGCTCTATTTTAATTTTTTGAAATATCATTATCCGAAGCCGGGTGGAAATAATTCAATTGTTAAAATTGGCGCGGTAAATATTTCCAATGGCAAAACTGTATGGATGGATTTAGGCAGGGAGACGGATATATATGTTCCAAGAATCAGGTTCACAGCCGATCCTGGCATTCTTTCGGTACAGAAATTAAACCGCCGGCAGAATCATCTCGAACTTTTATTCTGCAATGTTAAAACGGGTGCTTCTAAAATTATAATAGATGAAAAAGCGCCGGAGTGGATAGATATTCAGGATGACCTGACGTTCTTACAGGATGGCAAACGCTTTCTATGGTCATCGGAAAAGGATGGTTATCTGCATCTTTACCTGTATGATTATTCAGGCAGGCGGTTAAGCCGGCTGACAAAAGGTGATTTCGTTGTAAGCAAACTGATTTCAGTCGATGAGACTTTGGGCAGAGCATACTATATGTCAAATGAACGCGGGAGGCGCTTTAAGGATTTATATTCGGTTAAGCTGGATGGTTCCCGAAAGAAAAGAATTACAGAAGAAGCCGGCACTCATATTATAAGTATGTCCGCCAATTCAAAATACTTTATTGACAGGTATTCGAATGCCGGCTCTATGCCGGGTACTTCTCTTTGCAGAAGTGATGGTTCGAAATTAACTAATCTTATAAGTACAGATAATAAAATTCTTCAGGACTACGGCATTCAGAAAACTGAGTTCTTTACTTTTAAGACTTCAGACAATGTGGAACTTGATGCATCCATAATAAAGCCTGCTGATTTCGACCAGAATAAGAAATATCCCGTCATTATAATGCAGTATAACGGACCTGGTTCACAATCGGTTAACGATGGCTGGGGAGCTGCCAGTCTTTGGGGGTATATGCTTGCGCAAAAAGGCTGTGTCATTGTTTCAGTTGACTGCAGAATTACGGGTGGTAAGGGAGAACAGGCAAAGAGATGGGCTTACAGGAATCTGGGTAAATGGGAAATAAATGATATTATTGAAACTGCTAAATATTTAAAAACATTAAACTATGTTGATTCAGAGAGACTCGGCATCTGGGGCTGGAGTTATGGCGGATATATATCAGCCCTGTCAATTCTTAAAGCCACAGATTATTTTAAAACGGCAGTTGCCGTAGCGCCGGTTACTCACTGGAAATTTTATGACTCTGTCTATACAGAGCGATACATGCTGACGCCGGAGCTTAACCCTGATGGCTATGAAGAAAGTTCTCCGCTTAATGCAGTTGATAAACTTAAGGGCAAATTCCTGCTGATACATGGTATGGCTGATGATAATGTTCACTTTCAGAATTCGGCTGAGCTGGTTAATAAGCTGGTGGCGGCAAACAAGCAGTTTAGCGTAATGTATTATCCTGACTGCGGTCATGGTATTAACGGCGGCAATGCGCGCGTGCATTTATATAATTTGATGACGGATTATTTCCTGAATAATCTTTAGCATGTGCTTATTAACATGATGCTTTAAAATAAAAAAGCCTGAGCAACTTTAGTTGTCAGGCTGGGAACAAGTTGAGGTTTTTCTTTTATCTGAACATCGCGTAAGCATCTTTTGACTTAGATGATGCAAACTTATGGCTGAAGTTTGAATCTGTTTCAGGCAAATAACCCTGATAACTGCTCGGCATCCGATTTACAAATTGAAATTTATTTACCGGAGCTTTTACTGATACAGCTTCTTCAACCGGAGGAACATAAGAGGGTACCGGTCTGAATTCAGGAACTGATACAGGTATCTGTTGTGGAGCTGTATAATAATTTGTTGCCGGCTGGTTGTAATAAACCGGTGGTTGCTGCTGTGATATATAATTAGACATCTGATTTATCTGTTTCCCCACCGGGGTGGCAGTTACAGTAGCATTTTTCTTAATCTTAAATGAAAGGTATGATACTGCCAGCACCAGAACTAACCCGCCTGTAAAGATGCTTAATGATAATTGAACTATTGGTACTAATTCCATGATAAACCTCAACTTGTGTATTGCCTTAATAATCAAGGCGCGTGCCATTCGAAAAAGTGTCAAAAACTGAGGCTATGGCAGTTATATACTTATTGATATGTCTCAAAATGATTCACCTACCCAATTTAATACATAAGCTCATTTATTTTTATTGCATTCATACACTGCAGGCAGTATGAAGTTCCCTTTATGTCAATCTCTTCGACTCCCTGTGACTGGTGCATTACACAGTCCCAGTTCTTACAGTGAATCAGTCCGAAATTATGACCAAGCTCATGCAGGACTTCCTTACTGGTTCTTTCAAGAAGGAGCCTGTAATTGGTATTACCGGAATAGAACTCTTCGTGAAGGCGGCAGACGGATACAATGGAATGTTTGCCATTAAGCTGAGCTTCACCAAAGATATAAGTAAATACCGGCACAAAAAGATCGAATTCCACAATTGTAAGCACTTTACCGTCAAGATGTCCGGTAAGCTTAATTGTATCAGCCAGAAGTTGCGTTGAAAAATACTGTTCTCTGTCAGTAGAAAAGGCAGGATTTATGTTAAGCGGAAGCTTTACAATAGAAGCTGTTACATTAAATATGCTGTGGATTTCCTCAATTACATTATGGATTAACTGAGTATTGGAGAATTCGACAGGAGCGATGAAAATATTCATCAGCTCTTACGGAATCCGTATTTATTAATTTTATTATAAAGGGTAACCCTGTCAATCTGCAAAGCCTCAGCGCTACGTGATATATTCCAGTTATGGTTTTCGAGTACATTCAGGATATGTTTTTTTTCAATGGCAGAGAGGCTTACATCGCTTTTGTCAATTCTGTTATTAGGCATAACGTGGAACGGTAAGTCGTCAATCAGTACCGAATCTCCTTTACCGACCACAATAGCGCGTTCTATGGCGTTCTCCAGCTCGCGCACATTGCCAGGCCAGTTATAATTTACAAGGAAATCCATTGCTTCGTTGGAGATATTCTTAACGTTCTTATTCATAGCAGCATTAAACTTGTTAATGAAGTAATAAGCCAGGATGGGAATATCCTCGCGTCTTTCCCTTAGAGGCGGGATAAAAATTGAAAATACATTCAGGCGGTAATAAAGGTCTTCTCTGAATTTCATTTCCTTAAGCAAGTCTTCAAGAGGTTCATTTGTCGCGGCGATAATTCTAAAATCGCTCTTCAGGTTTTCGTTCCCGCCTACTCTGGCAAAGCACTTTGATTCAATCACGCGGAGAAGCTCAACCTGCATTTTAGGAGAGACAGAGCCAATCTCATCAAGGAATATAGTGCCGCCATCGGCCATCTCGAATTTTCCTTTTCTCTTGTAATGAGCGCCTGTAAATGCTCCTTTTTCATGCCCGAACAGCTCACTTTCAAGCAACGACTCGGCAAGCGCTCCGCAGTTTACTGTAATTATCGGAAAATACTTTCGCCTGCTGTTTATATGAATAGCCTTAGCGACAAGTTCTTTGCCTGTGCCGCTCTCGCCTCTTATCATAACGGTAGTATCAGTTTGAGCCACGGTGTTTATAAGTTCAAATATCTTTTTCATATGACGGCTTTCACCAATCAGGTTATCCGGTTTGATTATCTCATTGATACTATCCTTGAGCTGACTGTTTTCCAGTACCAGTTCTCTCTGATGAATTGCCTTTTCGACAATATGCGCCAGTTCATCAGGGTCGATAGGCTTTGTAATATAGTCATACGCACCATTTTTAAGAGCCTTTATTGCAGTCGGGACGGATGCAAATGCTGTAATGAGTATGAAAATACAATCCTTATCAATTTCCTTTATCTTATCGAGTAGTTCAAGCCCGCTAATGCCGGGCATCTTCATATCGACCAGCATCAGTTCATATTTTCCCTTACCTGTTATACTTAATGCAGCTTCGCCACTGTCTGCCGTATCAACGTTATATCCTTCTTCTTCAAACCAGTGGAATAACGATTCGCGTACAATTTTTTCATCATCAACTATTAATATAGAGAATTTACTCTTCATCTTTGTTCCAATTATTATTTTCTTACTGGTAATGTAATCTTAAAAGTAGTGCCTTCAGGCGAGGTCTTCTCCACTTCAATTTTACCTTTATGGCGGTCAATAATTCCGTAGGCTACTGCAAGGCCGAGTCCGGTACCTTTTGATTTTTGTTTAGTAGAATAGAACGGCTCAAAAATATGAGGCAGGTCCTTCCCGGAAATCCCATAGCCCTGATCAATAATTCTGATTACTACCGAATTCTGTTCATCAACAGATACCTTAACGCAAAGTGTTCCGCCGTTGGGCATAGACTCGATTGCGTTGATAAGCAGGGAGATAAGTGCCTGCTGGATTTTTTGTGAATCGCCGATAACGTTTACCGGCTGAGAAGGGATATCCTTTTCAAGCTTTATTTTTTTTATTTCGAGGTGGTGATTAATAATCAGCGCACTCTTCTCCACTATTCTGTTTATATCTTCCTGGGCGAACTCATCATCACCGCGGTGCGAGAATAACAGGAGATCCTTAACAATGCGCCCGCAACGCGAAGATTCTTCTGAAATAAGGGAGAGATAGTCGATTATCTTCCGGAACTCGTCTTCCTTCTGTATTTTCGCGAGTTGTTTGGAAATCAATTTGCTGTAAGTTAAAATACCTTCAAGCGGATTATTCAGCTCATGGGCTACCGTAGCTGAAAGTTTGCCGAGCGATGCCAGTTTTTCAATCTGTATGATTTGCTCATAGATTTTCTTTAATTCCTCGGTTTTTTCATTTACTTTTTCGTTCAGTGTTTCCGACCATTGCTTTATTTCTTTATAAGCAAGGTCCATCCTGCCTGACATATCATTAAACTGCGTTGCCATTTTGCCAAGTTCGTTTCTTGATTTTACTGTAATTCTATAATCAAGATTGCCCTTGCCGATTTCTTCGATGCCTTTAGTAATTTTTTTAATTGGTTTATTTACAAGAATGGAGATAAACAGCCAGCTGAAGAGTGAAATTATGAAAGTAACGAATATGTATGTAGTAACAATGCTCTTTATATTACCCGCAATAATATTATCGACTGCTTTCATTGAGATAACAACGTCAAGCACGCCAAGTATTTCAACATTTGCTTCGTGAGCGTGGCACTCTGAAGTATAGCAGTCTTTTTCGTTATATATGGGATTGATAAGTCCCATGGATCTTGAGCCGTCATTATTTTTAAATATACGAATTTTGTCTTTCATGGCAATGCTTTTGAGAGTCTGTCCATGACTATGGCAGACCATGCATGCCTCAGAGGTTTTACCCATAGTTGCATTAATTTCGGTTGTATCAGTCGAAAAAATTATTATGCCCTGTTTATTGTAAAGTCTGATCCTCTCAACGCCCGATTCCGTTCCTATTGTTTTAATAATCTGATGGACATCGTTATTGTGGTTAAGGAGCATACTGTAGCGTGTGGATTTTTTGATAATATCGCTGATATTGTAAGCATTCTGTGAGTAAGAATGGGATAGATCTTTTTCGAGCTTGTTAAGCGTAAAAAAAGTATGGAAAGCCAAGTTAATCAGGACAATCGATGAAACGACAATGATTAGATTAAAGCTGAGCTTATTATAGAATTTTATTTTCATTTGAATAAAGACATTAAAAATGTTGTTGAAAATTATTTAAGCGCAGGGTTAATAGCAAGCAAATTAACTATAAAAAGGATTGGAGTGCTGATTAATCCGGTGGCTGTATGAATGAGTGCATTACCGCACGGGTAGCGGAAAGTAATTTCACTTTTGGAACTGTATTGAGATATGTAAAGATGCTGAAACCTGATATTTAAAAATGGAAAAGACCGGTTACCCGGCCTTTTCCATTTAACTTTCCATTAACAAAAACTTATTTAATTGTATGTTTAATCAACGCCCATTCCCTGGCATAGTCAAAAGGTTTGTGGGTCGGGCTTTTAGTATTATGGCATTTTATGCAAAGTTCTTTGTTATTATGACCAATGATAAGACCTTTTTTTATTGCAGCATCTCTGTTTTTCATAACATCCATAGACTTGTAATCAGAACCGGCGCCGTGGCATTGTTCGCAGGTAACGCCTTCTTCTTTCTTAATCCCGGCTCCGTTTCCACCGTTAGTAACGTGACATGCAAGGCATTTTTCTGAAGTTGAAGCGTCCGCGATTTTTAATTTAGCTGCTACTTCTTTAGCCGCGGGTGTTTTTAATGTTGCGAATGCTTTTGCGTGAGCAGAGGCGAGCCATTTTTCGTGAACGTTCTTACCCTTGTCGCCTTTATGGCAGGCCGAGCAAAGTTTTTCGCCTGTATATTTAGCCTGAGCGAATAAATTTTGATTAGTTACAAAAACAGTAATCAACAAAGTGCATACAAATAAACCAATTGTTCCTTTCATTTGAGTCCGTTCCTTAATGATTTGTGAAATAAAGTGTTCAGGATATCCGAGTACTTGCTGTTGCCAATTATCTGGAAGAGGTAACGTGCGTCAATACCGCCATCCATCATTGTCAATCCGATTTCCGGATAGTTAATTTGAAAGTTGGTTAATTCCTTTGCAACACTTATTATGTCCCTGTGGTAATCTGAAACCGGAGCCGATTTGGTCTGAAGTTCATCGCGGGATGATTCAATAAGGCTGAACCATCTTTCAGCAGAGTTCCGGTTTTCGGTGATATGACCAAGACAGGTAAAATCCATTGGGGCTGTAACATCTGTCTCGCCCCAAGGACCCACAATTTTAAGTATCGGCTGATCTTTCCTGACAACATCACCTCTTGAGCAGTAATCAATGCGGGTGTAATTATCCATCAGACTGATCATTACCGGACTAAAGCCGAGGTAATAGGTATCAACAAATAAATTTTTGGCAACCAGGTGGTTGCTAAAATAATGATAATGGCTGTTAAATTCAGTAGATTCTATTTTGTTTATAACATTTTGTATAACGTACTGAGCTTTCGATTTCGTATCTTCGATTTTCGGAGAACTAACATGGTGCTGAATGTTTCTAATGGATTTGTCGAAACTACAACTGTCGCAGTTAAATTCACGGTCGCAAAGTTTATAATCCACTATATTGGAAGCCATCCAGATACACTGCATATTGAGAAAACAATTATTGTCTTTCATGGTAGCTACTCAGGTTTAATTATCATCTAAAAAATTAGTTGCTTAAATACGTCCGGCAGGTATAAAGTCGAATCGTACAAAAATTAAAAGGACAGGAAGTCTTTTTCGAATACTTTAAGTCCATCGTCTTTAATATTCGTAACGGAACCTTCCATTATATTACCGCCATCATGCATTGTAACTCCGACTAATTCGGTATTATATGAGTTAACTGATAAAAAATCTTTTAATCTTGAGAATTCTTCTTTCATCCAGTTAACAACAGCCAGACCGGTATTAAGGCTTTTAACATTATTATCCCAGTTTGAAGGAACCACAACCATTCCCCAGTCTTTCTGATACGGGTCTTCAATTATTTTTAAGTTGCGATTGACAAGCTTTACTGTACCATCGAGGGGCGAGCGGAACTGGAATCGTGTATTGCCTGACATACCTTCCATGATTACATCACCCTGTCTGACTACGGTCTGTTCCTGAACCATGTTTGAAACAGAAATTTTGCCAAGTGCTTTCAAAACAAATTCATCAATACCGATTTTTACAAGTCCGTCTTCAATTCTCTGCGCCCAGGTGTGTCCTTTGGAAATAAAGAGGTTTGCCGGCAGGTGAAGGCTTTTCTTGTTAAATACTGCTTTAGTTGATCCTTCGACTGCTGTATAGTTTTTCCTTTGTGCTTTTAATATTATTAAATCGATTACGACGAATAAAATAAACGTCAATACTACAAATAATGCTACCATGATAGATCCTTCTTTATGTTATTTTGTATAAAACATATATACCAAATAACGGGCCGGAAAAATCCTGTTAAAATAAGTTTTCTTATATATTGTTATTTTACAATAGCATAGAGGAATTATACCCATTATTGTGGGATAACATTAAAAACTAGTATCTGATGAAATTTTCATCACCGAAATATGGAAAATCAGCTTTAATTAGTTTTCTGTCCGAAAATAGTGATTTCCCATGTTTAATTATTCAACGCCCAGTCGATGAAAATATATACACTTTTTTTGAGTGGATTTATTATCTTTCGCTTATCTATTTATAGTTATAGGGATATTATGAAAGAAAAATCTGAATACTGGATAAGTAAGTTACATTTGTAGCCTCACCCGGAAGGCGGATATTTCAGAGAGGTGTATCGTTCTGAAGAATCAATCGCGGAACAGTTTCTGCCTGATAGATTTAAGGGCGAAAGGTGTTTTTCTACTTCAATTTATTTTTTGCTCGAGAGTAATCAGTTTTCCAAATTCCACAGAATTAAGTCTGATGAAATCTGGCATCATTATACCGGTGATGCTGTTGATATTCATGTTATCGATGAAGACGGGAAATATTCAGTCTTAAAGCTGGGTAAGGATATTGAAAATGGTGAAATGCCGATGGCTGTAATTCCTATGAATGCTTGGTTTGGCGCTCAATTTACCTATGAAAATTCGTTTGTCCTCACAGGCTGTACGGTTTCTCCTGGATTTGACTTTGCCGACTTTGAAATGGCGGACAGGGAATATTTATTAGTGTTATTTCCTCAGTATAAAAATATTATTGAGATATTAACCTGATGCAAAACTTGTGGTTGCGACTTTGATAAAATGTCAGATTAACCAAGCTGATTGCAAACTAATTTCGAGTTAAAAATAAAAAAGCGTCATAATAAATTAAGACGCTTTTCAGGAAACAAAGTAGAATATCTTTATCAAGTGCGCGGTTTAGCTTCGTTAACTACGATAGTTCTTCCTTTCAATTCTGAATTGTTTAATGCTTTTATAGCATCGCTTGCATCGGAAGAGTTTGCCATTTCCACGAAGGCAAATCCTTTTGATCTTCCGGTAGCAGTATCAACAATTACTTTTGCAGAAATAACCGGCCCGAATTTCTGAAATGTTTCCTCTAAAGACTTGTCATTAATTGACCATGGTAATGAACCGACAAATAGTTTAGTACTCACAATAGATCCTTTAAGAATGAATAAAATAGTTTCCGGTCTAATTCCGGTATACTAAGATAAAAATATTTTTTAAATCTATCAATTGCTGAATGGATACTAACTTAAATTTTATACTGCTGTCCGAAATAAATTAAGAATCAGGGAAATATTTCATTTCCAGTCTTAAGCGGACAGGATTCCGACTGGTTGTCAGATAAAACCCCCTGTAATGGCAATAAATCCATTGTCGGTCAATAGTTTCATTCTCCTCAGGCGGGTTAAATGGACTGTCCGCCAAATCTTAACAAACAGGTTCATTCTTAAGGAATGTGATTGAATCTGACAGACTACACGGGTATTCCAATGCTGTCAGGTTAACACCATATTGCGAGACTGACTAAAAAGTAAGGTATTTTTAGTCTTTCTCTGTCCCCAAATTACTTTTTAGTCAGCCTCATTGAAAAAGAATACTCCGTTTTGCCCGTCCGGGCATTTCCTGTTCTTTTTCAAAATCCCATTTACACAAAATTCTTTATACCCCCTTAATTTCCGATTATTTTACCGCTTTTTAATAAAAAAGTAAAGAAATACTTTTAGATTTCATTGAATAATAATTTGCAAGTGTTCAAAATTAGCCATAAAAAATTGCTATTTCTTCTTATTCACTTTAATATCAAAATAACTTCATTGGCATCAGTTTTGCCCCTTACAAAAAATAACAGCCACAAGAAAAAGCATATGTCAACTATAAAAACTCTTGAAAAAATGCTTGGTTACTGCACTCAAAAGCAGAAGATCGTAAGTAAAAATATTGCTAACATCGGTACCAAAAATTATCAGAGGCAGGATGTTCAGTTCAAAGAGTTGCTTAATGATAATTACCATGAATTAAGGGTAACAAACAGAAAGCATTTCGGTTTTCCCAATGAAAACGGTCCGGTTGATGAAAAGTTCGAAATCATTACCGATACGAGTACTGATAAGATATCCGGAGAAAACAACGTTGACATTGATACGGAAATGGCTGAAATGGCTGAGAATACGCTTAAATTTAAGTTCGCTTCAAAAAAAGCTGGCGACTATTACAGAAACTTACAAAATGTAATTAAAACTGCAGGTCCACATTGAAAATAAGTAATAACTTCTTCGGTATAAAAATAAGTTCGGCTGGTTTAAATGTTCAACGTAAAAAGATGAATCTGATTGCCGAGAATCTTGCCAATACGGGTACCACCAAAATGCAAAATGGTGCTCCATATCAGAGGAAATTTATTGTTGTATCACAGCAAAAAAGCGGGATGGCAAATATACCCGGGGAATTCCAAAATAGTACGCTTCCCCTAAAATCAGATGGGAAAAATCATTTCAGTTTCACTCCGGGCATTGACAATAATAAAGATATTTCTCCTGTCGGGTTAGACTCAACAGAATATAAAGACAATAGAGAAGGTGATGTGGTTTATCAGCCGGAGCATCCCGATGCTGATTCTAATGGATACTTACATATGCCGAATGTTAACGTAGTAATTGAAATGGTAGATATGATTGCGGCAACAAGAAGTTATGAATCTAATCTGACAGCATTTAACTCTTCAAAACAAATGGCAAAAGATGCCATGGAGATATAAATGGAGATTATAGCTAATAAGGTTGGCAATTATGGACCCGGATATGCAAATCAGGTTAAGCCAAAAGCAAAGCCGGAAGAAAAATTCAGCATTCAGAATGTTAATGCTCAAGAGATAAATACTGATGAAAAAAAATATTCCATGAATACTGGGAAGAAAAATGAAATAGTTGATTATCACTACTATCAGAAGTCCGGTAAAATGTCCGGTGTGTCCATAGGTTCATTATTTGATAAAAGAGGTTAAGATATGCCAATAAATCCAATCCAAAATATATTTTCAGAGATTCCACAGCTTCAGCAAACCACCAAAAAGCCTGATACCTCCGGCTCATTTGGCGAAATGCTTACTTCATTTGTTGGTGATGTTAACAATCAGCAGTTAGAGTCCGGCAAACTGACGCGGGATTTTGCAGAAGGTAAGCAGGTAGAACTTCATGAAGTTATGATTGCAGGAGAAAAAGCAAAAACAAATTTTGAACTCCTGATGGAAATAAGAAATAAGTCTATTGATATGTACAAAGAATTAACCAGGATGCCGATATAATGGACACCAAGAAAAATTCATTTGAAGCTATACTTGGAATTTTCAATAAACTTTCTATTCAGCAACGTTTAACGATTGGCGTTGTAATGGTGTTGACCCTGATATTCCTGGGGTTTATCGTATTTATGTTTAATGAGCCAAGTTATTCTGCACTATATACAAATCTTGCTCCTGAGGATGCATCCAAAGTTGTAGAGAATCTGACAAGCCAAAAGATATTGTACAAACTGGAAGATAACGGACAGACTATCAGAGTGCCAAAAGAAAAAGTTTATGAATTAAGATTAGCTCTTGCTGGCAAAGGAATTCCAAGTTCGGGAATTATTGGGTATGAAATTTTCGATAAAACTACAATGGGCATGTCAGAATTCATGCAGAAGCTTAATTATAAAAGGGCTTTGGAAGGTGAGCTTTCACGTACTATAATGCAGGAAGATGGTATTGCGGCTGTCAGGGTTCATATAGTATTTCCTCAGAAGTCGGTTTTTAAGGAAGAGGAAAAAGAGCCAACGGCTTCAGTAGTACTGAAACTAAAGGGAGATAAGTTATCTCGCAATAACGTTACAGCAATTTCAAATCTTATTTCAAGTAGCGTTGAAGGGCTTCGACCTGAGAAGGTAACTATTCTTGATACGAAGGGGAGGTTGCTCTCAAAAGAAATTGATGAGAGTCCGCTTACAGGATCAAGCAACAAGCAGTATGAAATTAAACAAAATGTAGAAAATTACCTTGCTCGAAAAGCGCAGAATTTACTTGATAATATCTTAGGTGTTGGAAATGCAATGGTTCAGGTTAATGCAGATATTGATTTTAGTCAAATTGAAAAAACAATGGAGCAGTATGACCCGAATACACAGGTGGCTGTTAGCGAGCAATCCATTAAAACAAATAATAATGGAAGAACTGCCGGTGACTCAACAGTACAATCAAATGAAAATAATACGGTAAACTACGAAATCAGCAAAACAGTTGCCCGTGTTGTAGAAGGTACTGGTAATATTAAAAGACTTAGTCTTGCTGCTGTTATAAATGGAATTCCAAGAGAAGTAAAGAAGGGGGGTAAAACAGAGACTGTTTATGACCCACGTACAGATGAACAGATGAAGAAGCTTGAGGAGTTGCTTAAGAGTGCTATCGGTATGGATCCAAATAGGAAAGATCAGTTCTCGATTGTAAGCATGCCGTTTGAGACAAAGCTTGATGAAGATACAAAAACAGAAGGGTCTTCGGCATTTGATAATATTGAGAAATGGTCAAATTTGCTTTTGATTTTTGTTGCAGTCGGAGCTTCGATGTTTATAATTAAAGGTTTATTAAACCGGATTAAAAATGAAAAAATATTAATTGGTACAGTCAACATGGCTGGTGGCGGGGAACTTGATGGAATGATGGACATGCCTCCGCTACTTGAAGATCCGGCTTTGAACAAACAAAAGTCGATGGAACCTAAGAAGCCGAAGAGGCAGCCTCTTACCATTGGAGATATTGAGGATGAAATAACAGATGAAGTTGCATCAAAATTAGTCAGGAAAGAAAAAATAACAAATTACGTAGTAAAAAATCCGTCTGAGGCGGCAAAATTAATAAATTCATGGTTACACGAAGATGAGTACTAAAGATAAATCGTTAAGTAAAGAATCCAAAAGGCAGGATATAACAGGTGTCCAAAAGGCTGCGTTATTAATGATTGCGCTTGATGTTGAGTGCGCTGCTGGTGTGTTTAAACATCTTGACGCATTAGAAGTAGAACAGATTTCTGCTGAGATCACAAAGGTAAGAAATATTCCTTCCACCGTTATTGATAACGTGATGGAAGAATATTATGCGATGATTACAGCTCGCGAGTACGTACTTGAAGGTGGTCTTGAATATGCTCAGTCAATTCTTGAGAAATCATTTGGACTTGCAAAGGCTATTGAAATTATTGAGAAGGTAAGAAATCTTACTACTCTTAAGGGTTTTGACGTGTTAAAGAAAGCCGATTCGGCACAGCTTGTAAATTTCTTAAATAAAGAGCATCCGCAGACGATAGCTCTTATACTTTCACATCTTAATCCTGATCAGACAGCAGATGCATTAAAGGAATTACCGGATAATCTAAGATCTGATGTTGCCTACAGAATAGCAACACTTGGGAAAATATCACCGCAGACACTTAAGCAGATTGAAAGGGTAGTTGATGAACTGGCGGGATTTACAATGAATCAGTCGTTAAGTAAGACAGGCGGTACAAAGAGTCTTGCTAAAATATTAAATCGTACCAGCGTTAATGTAAGTAAAGAGATTATAAATAGTATCCAGGAAAAGGATGAGGAAATAGCCCACGAAATTAAACGACTTATGTTTCTTTTTGATGATATTATAAATATTCAGGATAAAGATATTCAAAGAATTCTTCGTGAAGTGGACAGAAAAGATCTGGCATTAAGTCTTAAAGTAACTGATGATAAGCTTAAGCAGAAAATATTTGGTAATATGTCTGAGCGTGCCGCCGATCTTTTGAAAGAAGAGTTGCAGTATATGGGTCCTGTAAAACTGAAAGAGGTAGAAACAGCACAGGCAAAAATAGTTGATGTTGTAAAAGCTCTCGAAGAAAATGAGGAAATTTCACTCAATATCAGAGGAGGTTCTGAAGAAGTCTATGTCTGAGGTAATTAAATTAAATCGGAAAAACGGAGGTCTTAAGATAAAGCTTTATGATGAAGCAGCATCTATTGTCAGGGAAGAAGAAGAGAATAACCACCGCAAGCAAGAAGAAGAGAATAACTACCGTAAACAACTTGAAATGCAGATGCAGGAGCAATATGAGAGAGGTTTTCAGGATGGACAGAATGCAATAAGGCTTGAATGTGAAAAAGACCTGACTGACAGAATGGTTACAAAGACAGAGGAGTTTAACAAGATTCTTTCATCGTTACAGGAAAATCTTTCAGGTTACGATCAGGCCTTTGACAAAATAATTATTGAGGTATCTGTGGCTATTGCTGAAAAAATATTAAAGCGCGAGATCAACAGGGAATCAATAATTACTGAATCTCTCAAAGAATCGGTTAGGAAGATTCTTGGAGCCAACGAGATATTAATTCATGTAAATCCGGTTGATTATAATGGATTAAATAATTCCGGGGCAGATCATTTTTTGAATGAAACATTTTCAAAAATCAAGTTTGAAATAAACGAAAAATTAGATCCTGGCGGATGTATGATAGAAACAGAGATTGGGAATGTTGATGCAAGAATCGTTACGCAGTTAAATGAAATAAAGAAACAATTTGAAACAAATTTTATAAATCAGATAATATAAAATGCAATTAGACGAAGTCTTTGTTGAGAAATATAAAAAAATTATTGAAAAGACAGATACAATTAAGTTGAATGGTAAAGTTACTGATGTAATCGGGTTGATAATAATTTCAATTGGGCCTAATGTTTCTCTAGGCGAAGTTTGTACAATTGTTGACAGAAGTGGCAGAGGAGTTTGTAAGGCGGAAGTTGTTGGCTTTAAAGAAGGCAAGGTACTTTCAATTGCTCTGGGCGAAGTAGAAAAGATTTCTCCATCGTGTGAAATTATTGCTTCGGGTAAAAGCTTTACAATAGGAGTTGGTGAAAATCTTTTAGGTCGTGTAATAGATGGACTTGGTAATCCGCTTGATGGTAAAGGCGAGATAGTAACTTCTTCGTATAGGAATATTTATCGGGAGCCGCCTAATCCGCTGACGAGAAAAAGAATATCAAGCCCGCTCCAGACAGGCGTCCGGTCAATTGATGGATTGTTAACAATTGGAAAAGGGCAACGTGTTGGAATATTTGCAGGTAGCGGTGTTGGTAAAAGCGTTACTCTTGGGATGATAGCTCGTAATACAAATGCTGATGTTAATGTTATTACGCTTGTTGGAGAGCGGGGAAGGGAAGTAAGAGAGTTTCTTGAAAAAGAACTTGGCGAAGAAGGATTAAAGAGATCGGTTGTAGTTGTTGCAACAAGTGATAAGCCGGCGCTTATAAGAATGAAAGGGGCTTATATCGGTACGACAATTGCTGAATATTTTAGAGATCTTGGAATGGATGTTGTTCTTATGATGGATTCTGTAACAAGATTTGCTCAAGCGCAACGTGAGATTGGCTTAACAATTGGTGAGCCGCCAGCAACAAAAGGTTATACTCCATCTGTATTTGCAACTCTTCCCAAATTGCTGGAAAGAACAGGTACAGGCGAAACAGGATCCATTACGGGTATTTATACTGTTCTTGTCGATGGTGATGATATGACTGAACCAATTGCAGATGCAGTAAGATCAATATTGGATGGTCATATTGTATTATCACGAAAGCTTGCTAATAAAGGTCAGTTTCCGGCCATAGATCCATTGCAGAGTGTAAGCCGTGTTATGAGTGATATTGTTTCATCTGACCATAGGTTAAGAGCAGTAGCATTCAATGATATAATGGCTACTTACAAAGAAGCAGAAGATCTTGTAAATATTGGAGCATATGTAAGGGGGAGTAATCCTCAGATTGATCACGCACTTTCAAAAATACAAATGTTAAAAAAATTTCTAAAGCAGGATATGTTGGAGAAAGCTCCATATCAGGATACAATACAAAGATTAAAAGATATTATAGAAAGCCCGACAGCATAAAATTATGGGAAAATTTACTTACAAATTCGAATCAATAATGAAGGTAAAGGAGACTTTTGAAAAGAAAGTTCAAAAAGAAATATCTTTACTTGACATTGAAATTGATAATATGAACAAGTCGATTAAAGCATTGATGGACGAAAAAGAAAAATTTCGGAATAGTTTAACTACAAAGAAAAATATTAAAGTCTCAGAACTTCAGTTTTATAATGATGTTGAAAATCTTCTGGAAATACAAGTAAAAAAGCTTTTTGAAGGCTTGACTAAGTTAAAAGTTGCCAAAGAGCACAAGATGAATGAACTTGTACAGAAAATAAAAGAGCATAAAATGTTTGAGGTTCTTAAAGAAAAGCATTATGAAAATTATATTCTATTTGAGAATCAAGTAGAACAAAAAGAAATCGATGAAATTGCTACTAAGAGATTTGCAAGGGGAGAATAGTTGTTAGCCAAACTTATTTATGTTTTAGTGTTTTTATTGGTTTTTGTATTAACAACGGGCGGACTTGTTTATCTAAATAATAAATATGAAAATATTTTCAAATTTAATTTTGCTCCGACAAATCAGATGCAACCTCATGTTAAAAATCAAAACCAAATAGATACGAATAGTGTAAAGAATAATAAGCAAAAAGATAGTACTATGAATTTGAATGAGTCTGAGGTAAAGGATTCAGTTTTAACAAAGAAGCCTGTAACAGTACTGGAATTAGAGAAACAAATTGATAGTCTTAAGAATGCTCATCAAGCGTTGATGGATATTTCGAATCGTAAGTTAGCAGAGAAAGAAAAGGAAATTCAGAGTATTAAAACAGTTGAAAAAGCAAGGTCTGATTCAGCTTATATGAAGTGGAAAGAGCAGATGGTTAAGATATATGAAACAATGGATGCTAAGTCAGCGGCTAAATTAATTGAAAAATTAGCCGATAATTTGGCAAGAGACATTCTGTTTTCTTTAAAAAACAAAAAAGCTGCTCAAATAATTAAGGAATTGAACCCGGAAACGGCTAATAGATTAACAGGGATTCAGTAATGTTTTTCAACCCTTTGTTTTTACAGGTTATTAGCAATCCAGAATCAGCAACTGCTGTAAAGCAGCAAAAGCTAAATGGGTCATCGTATCTATTTTCTGACATAATAAAAGTATGTTTTGAGAAAAATGATACTGATAACACAGGTGTAAATGTACTTAATGCAGACAACATAAACAGACCATTTTTGTCGCAGGGTGAAACTATTGATAACCTTCCCACAGATATCAAGTTATTGGGCAATACTTCGGCAGAATCAACATATTCTCAGCTATTACAGCAGATTATCCCACAACAGATGAATTCTCAAACTCCGGCAGCATTAAACTTTACAGGGATTCAAAATACTCCGGTAACAGGTTCGTTGTTAAATGAAAACGAAGTTAATAATTTAATTACTAAAATATTTAATGAAAATTTTAAAGGACGGGTTGGTGTAATATCAAAGGTTATTAACCCGGAGATAAGTGTTGTGTCTGGGAATCAGACGGTCGTAGATAGTGAAGTTAATCCTGAGACTCTGCTTAACTTACTTAAAAATGGGAATGCGGTTTCATTGGAAAGCAGTTCATTCAAAAAAAAACAGGGGTTGCTTATTTCACTTATAGCTATTGACAATAAAAATAATGTACCTGTTAAGTTGGCAGATGAAACTGGAAGTCAGGAAGATATTAACAATTCTAATTCTGATTTTAACAGTCTTACAGTCAAGCCGGGGGGGCAGATATTTCCTTTACATACGTTTCAAATATTTCAGAATTTTGTGTCGACTGAAAATACTTCGCAGAATAAGACACTTTATCGTGTGGAAGTGACACCTGTTAACGACTGGGAACAGAACAATGCTGAGATGAATTCAGTACCCCGGCAAAACAGCACTATTTCAAATGAACAGGGATTTAGTTATCAGCCAGATACACAAGTAAAAAAGGTTATGCAGAATAATTCTGCAGTCAAACACATTTTTAATAACTATGCACAGACTCAAACTACTGACTTTGCTGTTCTGAATAAATATGGGAGTGCAAAAAGGTATGTCGATAATGCAGGTACAGTTAGCCAGGGATCAGAAAGCGGAATACAATTTGTTGATAGTATAAATAGTAATCCGGATGCTTCAATTGGTAATGTTATGGTAACAAAAGAAGTTGCAGAGAGTGTTCTGAATAACAGTACTGAACTAAGCAATAATGTTTTTACTGATAATAAGATTGAAAATTCTCAGGTAAATATTTCTAAAAATAGTAAAGCTGAAAACAGCAAGGCAAATAATGTTATTCCCAAAAGCAGTTATATGCTAAAGAATACTATCCCGCTAATGCCGTATGAAGAGTATAAATTAATTGGACCTAATGTACAAGGACAAACATTTAATGAAGTAATTCCGGATACCAAACAGAGTGGTGTTGCTAACTTTGTTAATCAAAAAGGCTTTGAAAAGATAGCTGGAGCAGAAGATAAACTTGTCATAACCGAGAATACGAAACAGGTATCTACTACGTTTTTAACAAGTGATAACCAAGTACCAGTTAAGGTATCTGACAGAGCTAAAATAAACAATAAAAATGGTTTTATATCAGGTAAAGTTGAGAAATATCCCTTAAATTTTAGCGGTGATCAGGAATCATTATTGTTAAGTAATAATGATTATGGTCAGAACAGCAAGACAGTATTTAATGCTAAAGTAGTAAATTCAAAAGAGACTATAATTAAATCACCTGCAGTAGTGATGACAGAATCTACAAAAAATATAAATAAAAAAGTTATTTTGCCAAAAGCTGTTATTGACAATCAGCCTTCAGGGCAGACGATTATTGAAAACAATGGTAAACATGTTGAACTAAAAATAAAGAGTACTCCTGAGAACAAACAAATATCCAATTCAATTTCAATTGTTGCTGGTAATAAGCAACCAGATATAAAAAGTGAATTTATAAAAACTAATAATATAGCATCAATTAAAGTAAATGATGAAACAATAAAATCTGAAATCATTGATGATAAAGCTGGTATAAAGTTAAACACAAAAAATATATCATTTAGGCATGGAAATGAGGTTACTCAGAAAGTTAAATATGTAAAAAATAATGGTACTACTACTAACCTTAAAGAAGAATTATCAGGGAACAATACTGATAATATAAAATCGGGAACAGTAAAGTCTCAAGTAGCTATTAACTTAAATGTTGAAAATAGCGAAAAGGGAATTAAATCTTATCCTGGTAAAGAAAAGATAGCAGAATATGTTTCAAAAGAGTCTGTAGATGTCAGACCTAGTATAGATGAGGAACCAGCACGAAGTCTGAATAATTTAATCGATGAAAGTCATAGTATTGGGAAAAATGTAAGTACATCTTTTGAAAAACGGAATAGTGTACAAAGTAAAGCAAGTCCAGTATCAGAGAAAAATATAAAGATAGTAATTGATAGTATTAAAGATAATGATATTATTGATGCAGGCATCGTGGAAGTCATGCCTGAAGCAAGTGAAAAGGCTGTTCCTTCAGTAACCGTGCATGCCGGCACACCGGAGCAGTCCGAGTCAGGGAGTGTAAAACCCG